>JAUIKU010000102.1 GCA_030430675.1 Bacteroidia bacterium
CTGGACCACCCGCGATCCGGTGATCTGGTGGTGCTGGCCAGAGCGGATAGCTGGTTTACCTACTATTACTGGCTGCAGGATGAGAAGGCCCCGGACTTTGCCCGGACAGTAGATATTCACCGAAAGCCGGGTTACGATCCGGTGGAGATGTTTGCAGATCCTGAGATCAATTGGCTGACAGCCCGGGTAGGATGGAAATTACTAAAGAAAAAGCTGGGGTTCCGGGTACTGATGGATATCATCCCTTTGGATCCTACGCTGATTAAGGGGTCTCATGGCATTGTCCCTGAGAGCAAAGAAGATTGGCCATTGATCATAGCAGATGGGTTAACCCAGGGAGATGTGCTGGAAGCCACCGACGTACACAGATTGATCTGGGACCGGCTTACGAGTCCGGAGTGAGGCCGGCTTTGGCAATAAATATGTGCCAGGCCATGGAAATTGCTCCTATAAGTAATCCAAGGGACTCCCTGGCTTCTTCAATAGCGGGAGTGTAACTGCCATCCTCTCTGAGAAATAGTCCTTCAAAGTGATCGGGCCAAAGCAACCAGGCCCCAATTAGGAAAGCAAACATGGCGATATACAGCACCGGCCTGGTTATCTTATTTAAAAACACCAGTACAGATAACAGTGCGGCTGCCCCGTAAATCAACATCCAAATCATGGCGTCGGGATCGTTGGACTGATAGAAAGCAAAAAGTATAAAAACCAGTGCCCAGATGATTGCGCTTACTTTTTTCATATGCTTGGTAGTTTTCTGCATAATAGTATTCTTGTAAACAAAGAGCAAATTATTATTCAGCGGGAGCATTCTTTGACAGGATTTTGCTAACTTATTTATTGTCAAATCAATTTCCTTCGTTATGAGTAAGTATGTCCTACTGGCTACAGTATTGATATTGTGCAGTTGTCAATCAAATACCAGCACTGAATCAGAGCCCCTGCCCGATGGAGATGTGGTGGTATTTCAGAATGTTAACGTCATTTCTATGGAATCCGAGACACCATTGACGGGACAAACGGTAGTGGTAGTAGACGACAAGATATATAAGATTTCAGATCAGTCGGAGGAACTTCCCGATGATGCAATGGTAGTGGATGGAACAGGGAAGTATTTGGTTCCCGGTTTGGCGGAGATGCATGCTCATATACCCACTCCCGACCAGGGTGAAGCACTGATAGAAGAAACCCTTTTCCTTTACCTGGCAGGTGGAGTGACCAGTATTCGCGGGATGCTGGGACACCCCAGGCACCTGGAGTTGCGTAGTCAGGTGGAGGACGGCAGCATTCTGGGACCTCATATTTATACCTCAGGTCCATCGATCAACGGGAACACTGCTCCGGATGCCGAAACAGCTTCCGGAATGGTGAGGGAACAAAAAGAGGCGGGATATGATTTTCTGAAACTCCATCCGGGTATAAAAAGAGAGGTGTTCGATGCTATGGTGGCCACTGCCAAGGAAGTAGACATACCCTATGCCGGTCATGTCTCCCGCGATGTGGGGGTGCGCCATGCCATCAACTCCGACTACGCCAGTATCGATCATATTGATGGTTACGTGGAGGGACTGGTACCCCAGGAAGAGGGGGTGGATCCTCAGCAGAACGGATTCTTTGGCATTAATTTCACGGATCTGGCAGATGAAAACCTGCTGCCTGAGCTGATACAATCAACAGTAGAGCACAACGTGTGGATCGTGCCAACTCAATGCCTGGCAGAGCGCTGGGCTGGCCCTGTTTCGGTAGATGGGTTGATGACCGATCCTGAGATGGCGTATATGTCCGGAGAAACCCGGGAGCAATGGAAACAGAGCAAGCAGAATATGATGAGTAGTGAGAATTATGATCCGGAGAAGGCTCAGCGGTGGATTGACTTGCGTAGAAAGATTATTAATCAAATGTACCAGGATGGCGTGGGAATATTACTGGGTTCGGATGCCCCACAGGTGTTTAATGTGCCGGGGTTTGCGCTACAGCATGAGATCGAAATGTACGTCGCCGCAGGATTGACACCTTATCAGGCATTGATTACCGGCACGGTAAACCCGGCCATCTATTTTAAGCGGGAGCATAACACCGGGATGATAAAAGAAGGTTACCAGGCGGATATGATTTTGGTAGCGGGCAATCCACTGGAAAGTATTTCAAACCTGCGAAACAGGGCTGGTGTAATGATACGGGGTAAATGGCTGCCTAAAGACCGAATTGATCAAGAACTGGCCGTCATTGCCGATAACTACGCCGATTAACAGCATCCAGTAACGAATACCTAACAAAATTCCGTCACTACCGTGTCACTCTGTTGCTCTTATTCAACTGAGAACTTATATATCTTACCGGCAATACTGCAAAAATAGAGCTCATGAGCATTATCCACGCCGAAAGTAGTGATGCGATGATTGGTATCGTATAACAGAATATTCTGCGGGTTGGTGGTCCCTGTCTCCAGACCCCAGATGCGCCCGGAAGTATAGTCGGCATACATATACCACCCTGCGAAATTTGTGATACTACCGCGATATACATAGCCTCCGGTTATTGAGCCATCTCCGTTATCATGGCTGTAATTGAAATAAGGAGCGATCAGGTCCTGTTGATCGCAGTTGCTGCTCTGGAAGCAGTCTTCCGCTTCCATGACTTTCCAACCATAGTTACCTCCCAGTTCGACAATATTGATTTCTTCAAATTGGTTTTGACCCACGTCACCTACCCACAAATCACCAGTGCCACTATCAAAACTCATGCGCCAGGGATTCCGCAGGCCGTAGGCAAAAATTTCTTCCCTGGCCCCTGATTGATTGTCGACAAATGGATTGTCGGAAGGAATACCGTAGTTCAGGCCATCAGCAGGATTATCCACATCTATTCTCAGAATGTTTCCCAAAAGGGTCTGGGTATTTTGTCCGTGCCCCTGTGGATCACCCCCGGAACCACCGTCTCCGGTAGAAATGTATAAATAACCATCCGGTCCAAAGGCCAGTTGTCCTCCATTGTGATTGCCAAAAGGCTGGTTAAATTCTATTAATAATAGTTCAGAAGCGGGGTCAGCTTCCAGCTGATTTTGAACATTCGCCTCAAACCTGGAAATGCGGGTAGTGCTTTGCGCAGTGGTATAATTAACAAAGAAGTACCCATTTTGCTGGAAACCGGGATGAAAAGCCAGTCCCAACAGCCCCTCTTCATTGTCACTGTTATCTACACTGGAGGAAATATCCATGAAAATCTCGCTGGTCTGGACCTCCGGATCATTCATGAAAACACGAATGATACCTTGCTGTTCAACCACATACAGGTAGTCACTACCATTTGACTGCATGTCTACCGGTCTGCTAAAATCAAGCATTGGGAAGGCTTCAGTGACTATTATATTGTCTTCGTCGGGATCGGGAATGATGGGATCCTCAGGATCATCTGAGCAGGAAAAAATAAATACGCTGCTGGTAATCAGTGAAATACAAAAAAATTTGCTCATAACTCGCTGCTTTATATCTGTAATAGAACGTTTTCTTTAGGATTTTAGTTTACCAGGCCGATGGATCTCAGGTTAGTTAAATTTGGAGTTAACACAATATTAACATGACTGAATACCAAAAATTCCGAATACTGGTCTATATTCCCTGCCCATGAGTTCAAAAAACAAGTATTACAACCGGGATTTAAGCTGGCTGGGATTTAATTACCGGGTATTGATGGAAGCGGCGGACCGATCAGTTCCCCTGTATCAGCGTATAAAATTCATAGCCATTTATTCTTCGAATTTGGATGAGTTCTTCCGGGTAAGAGTGGCAGTTTGGCGCAGAATTTCCGCTCTAAAAAAGAAGAAGCTCAAGCCTCAGATGATGGTAAGCCCCAGAAAACTACTGCGCAGTATTCTGACCGAGGTCGATCGTCAGCAGAAAGAATATGGCAAAATCCTTTCCGGAAGCATCCTCCCTGAGCTAAAGCAAGCTGGCATTATCCTGTACCGGGGAGATAAGATCCTAAAATCACATAAAAAATCCATTAATCGCTATTTCCTTAGTAAGGTGCTGTCTTATCTGCAACCGGTGCTGCTTACCGATGGCATGGAAAGAACGCCCTTCTTGGAAAATGGGGCTTTATACTTTATACTGAAGCTCAAACGCAACCATCAGGATCAACAAATTCACTATGCACTGCTGAATATTCCTTCGGACCATTTACCGAGATTTTTCAGGTTACCAGATATTAGGTCGAAACACTATATCATCTACTTGGATGATATTATCAGGCTAAATCTCAATTACATATTTCCCGGCTTCCAGGTATTGGGGTGTTACTCCGTTAAGATGAACCGTGATGCTGATATTGAGATTGAAGACGAGTATTCGGGAGACCTGGTGGAAAAAATAAGGGATCAGATAGAAAAACGCAAAGCGGGTGTACCGACCAGGTTTCTTTACGACAGTGCCATGTCAGAGGATATACTGGCCTTTATCCGGCACCGGTATCAATTGGCGGAGGAGGATATTATCAAAGGAGCCCGTTATCACAATCTCAATGATTTTATGAGTTTTCCCAATCCGGTTTCACCCAGGCTGGAAGAATTGCCAATGCCGGCACTGGTCAATTCATCCCTTGATGATGAGCGTTCCATACTGGATAGTTTATTGAATGCCGACCAGATTTTGCACTTTCCCTACCAGAGTTATGACTACGTGCTTCGGTTTTTTAATGAGGCTGCTATCGACCCCAGGGTTACAGACATCAAAGTTACCCTCTATCGGGTAGCCCATGATTCAATGATCGCCAATGCGCTGGTCAGTGCCGCCAAGAATGGAAAAAACGTAACGGCTTTTATTGAAGTCAAAGCCCGCTTCGACGAGGCTAATAATCTGAAGTGGGCAGAGAAAATGGAAAAAGCCGGGGTAAAGCTGATTTACAGTCTGCCCGGGTTGAAGGTCCACGCAAAAGTAGCCCTGGTGCTGCGCAGTTTACCGGATGGACAGCAGGCTTTTGCTTATTTCGGTACTGGCAATTTTCATGAGGGAACCGCCAGATTGTACTGTGACCATGGATTGCTAACCACCAATGAGAAGCTAACGGAAGAGTTAAAGCAGGTTTTTGAGTTTTTGGAAACCCGGAAGGTGAGCAAGCCATTTGAGTATCTGCTGGTGGCCCAACACAATATGCAGGATCGTTTCCTGGAAATGATCGACCGCGAAATAGATCATAGTAAACAGGGATTAAAAGCCAGTGTTCTCATTAAGTTGAACAACATTGAAGATCAGGTGATGATCGACAAGTTGTACGAAGCCAGCCAGGCGGGAGTAAAGATTACCCTGATGGTAAGAAGTATCTGTTGTGTGACCCCGGGAGCACATTTTAGTGCCAATATCAAGGTAATACGCCTGGTGGACAGGTTTTTGGAGCACGCCAGGGTATTCTTATTTTATAATCTCGGTCAGGAAAACTTATACCTGGCTTCAGCCGATTGGATGAACCGAAACTTGTACAGGCGCATCGAGGTGGGTTTCCCAATTTTGGATCCGCACATAAAAAAGGAGCTTTTGAAAATTGTTAAACTCCAGAGCGATGATAATACCAAAGCCTATAGGCTGGATGCCCATCAGGTGCACCAGCCAAATAATCGCAGGAAAAAGAAAGTGCGGGCACAAACTGATTTTTACCACTGGCTGAAAAAGAAAGGACAACACCTCACCGTTTAATACCTAAAGTAGATCTCAGGTACTACCTTTGCGCAAAGCCAGACTGTTCGTGGACGTGCAGCACGATGATCAACATATTCTAAATCAAATCAGGGAAAATCAATCCCAGGGGCTGCAACAGTTATTTGAAAAGTATTACCATTTTCTGGCTCGCACCGCCAGCTATATTACCCAGGACAAGGAAGTTGCGGAAGACCTGTCTCAGGAGGTGTTCGTCAAAATATGGGAGGGCCGTTACACCTTGGGCCAGGTAGAGAATGTTAAGGCCTATCTCACCAGAATGGTTAAAAATAGTGCCCTGGATCATATAAAGGCAGTGCGGTCAACTTCTTCTAAACTTGCTCAGTTTCTTTATTTCGAGGATCACATTACCGAACCAGCAGAGCCACAGACAGAGGATCTGAAACGGGAGATTGCCAGTGCCTTGTCCAAATTACCTCCTAAATGCAGATTGATATTTTCCATGAACCGGTTTGAAGGGCTTACCAATGAGGAGATTGCCAGTTATTTTGACATATCCAAAAGAACAGTCGAAACACAGGTTTCCAAAGCGCTGAAGCTATTGCGATCAGAGCTTAAGCATCTTTGGAATCAGTACCTGCTGACCATTATACCCTAACAGGAAAATTTTTTTCAGAATTTTGTACGTGTGCCCGATAATTTTCCGGTCCAATAGAAAAAAGCTGGAAAGATGCAGTCAGAGCGCATATACCTCATAATATCCAGAAGCCTTTCGGACGAGATTAGCGCAGAGGAGCGACAGGAACTGGAACGTTGGATTGAAGCCTCCAGTGAAAACAGGCAACTCTTCACAGAACTTACCGGAATCTGGAACTTATCGGGAAAAATGAATATGGACTTGGCTTCGGATACTCAAAAAGCCTGGAAAAGAATTGCCGAAAAGACCTCCGAGGATCAACCTAAGCACATATTGCACCCATACTCCTACCTATATAAAGTTGCCGCATCCTTGCTGGTGCTGGTATTTGCGGGTACCCTGCTTTTTCTAATACTGAATAGAAGTGAGGAATATTTTCACGAAAATCTTTCCAATACTCCCGAGCATGTCATCCTGCCAGACAGCTCCGAGGTTTGGCTCAATCAAAACGCCTCACTTCGCTATTCCGGTGATTTCAGACAGGATCGCCATCTCAGGTTGACCGGGGAGGCCTTTTTCGAAGTGAAAAGAGATGTTTCACGCCCTTTTACAGTTGAGACCAATGCCATGCTCACTAGCGTTTTAGGAACTTCATTCTTTATCAAAGCCCAGCCCCAGAGTCCTCAACAAGAAGTGATCGTAACCACTGGTAAAGTTCAGGTCTCCACAAATGGTCAACAATCGATAATTCTGGAACCAGGTACCAAAGCCACATATCACAGGGAAACGGGCAGCTTGCTAAAAGCTACTAATGAGGACTCGAACTACCTGGCCTGGAAGGAGCGAAAGCTTCATTTCAGGAATGCTCCGTTGTCCCGGGTTGTGGGGTCTCTGGAGGAATACTTCCAGGTGGATATCGAACTGGAGCATCCCGGGTTGCGGGATTGTCAGGTTACCAGTGATTTCAATGACCCTTCCATTGAAGAGGTCATGCAGGTACTGAGTCTGGCTTTGGATATTACCTATACTTCACAAAATGGCCAGTACTTGTTGCAGGGAGCCGGATGTAAACAATAAATCAGCAAAAATGAGTTTCCAAAATAAAACCTGCATAACAAGCACCATTTTGTGGCTGATATATTTCGCCCCCCTATTTTCGCAATCGCTGGACAAGCGTTTGAGCCTTAACTTTCAAAACGCCCCCTTGGAAGAGGTGCTGGACGGAATAAGTGAATCTGCCAATGTGACTTTTTCTTATTCCAGCAGTAAGATACCCGTGGATGAGAAAGTGGCCCTTACAGTCAACCAGGAGACCCTGGAGAATGTTTTGAGGGAGGTCCTGAAAGATTTTCCGGTGGAATACTCAGTGCATGATAACAGAATCATCTTGCGAAGGACCGATATGAAACAAACCGTTCGGGGTACGGTGATTGATGGGGATTCGAAATCACCGGTGTTCGGCGCATCAGTAGTGGTGTTAGATACCGATCCCATATTAGGATCAACTACCGATGAACGTGGTCAGTTCAGGATTGAAAATGTACCGGTAGGCAGACAGCGTCTCAAGGTACAGTCAGTGGGTTACTTCGCCAAAGAAATTCCCAACATACTGGTGAGCACTGGTAAGGAAGCGATACTAGAAATTCAGATCAATCAGTCTATTACCGAGATGGAAGAAGTGGTCATTAATTCCGTCACCATGGGGAGCGAACCCATCAACGAATTGGCGGTAGTAAGTGGCAGGAGCTTTACCGAGGAAGAAACCAGGCGCTATGCCGCCAGTGTCGGAGACCCTGCCAGATTGGTCACCGCCTACGCAGGTGTGGTTCAGGGCGATGATGGCACCAATGAATTGGTAATAAGGGGAAATTCATCCCGAGGGTTACTTTGGAAATTAGAAGGGGTGGAGATTCCCAGCCCAAATCATTTTTCTTCGGAAGGGGCTGCCACCGGGGGGATCAGTATGTTTAGTACCCAGGTCATTGCCCGCTCAGATTTTCTTACCGGGGCATTCCCGGCGGAGTATGGCAATGCCTTTAGTGGTGTTTTTGATATTCACCTGAGAAAGGGCAATAATCAAAAACGTGAATATACCCTGCAGGCGGGATTTCTGGGTCTTGATGTGGCAGCAGAGGGCCCTTTCAACCAGGAAGGAAACGGCGGTTCTTATCTGTTTAATTACCGCTACAGTACATTGGGGATTTTAACCAGTCTGGGGCTGCTGGATGACGACGCCAGTGATGAACGCAATACATTTCAGGACCTCAGTTTTAAATTGACCTTCCCTACTAAAAAGTCGGGTACGTTTTCACTGTTTGGAATGGGTGGATTGAGTGTTTTTGAAGAGGATCGAACCGGTGAATTTGTGGATCTTGAATCTTATGACATGGGAGTAGTGGGATTAACCCATGAATATCCACTGAACAAAAATACCTTCCTGAAGTCCTATGTCTCCTGGTCCGGGACCCAGTTGGAAGATAAATTCGAGTATACCAATATACAGCCGGAAACAGAACTGGATCACGGCCAGTTTTCCAAATCATATATCAGGACAGGCACAACCCTTAATAAAAAGATAAGCGCACAGCATATGGTAGAACTTGGGGCCATTTATTCCGCATTGTCCTACGATTTTCAGGAAACCAGCATTCGTACTTACAACGAAGATCCCTTCAAAGAGCGCGAGTGGTTTAGTGACTCCGGCAATTCCGGCAGCTGGCAGGGATTTGGTACTTATAAATTCCAGGCAAATGATAAATTGTCTCTTATTGGTGGCATACATGTAATGCATTTTAATTTCAACCAGGAGACCTCGTTCGAGCCTCGGGCCGGGTTACACTGGCAATTTAGAGAAAACCAGGTGCTGTCTTTTGGGTTTGGCGAACACAGCAAGATCGAGTCGCTGGAGTATTACCTGGGAAGATTCATGAATCCGGATGGCAGTACCGAGCAGTTGAACCAGGAATTGAAAATGACCAAAGCCAGGCACTATGTACTGGGCTACCAGCGCCAGCTCAATACCGACTGGTCGTTAAAGTTTGAGACGTACTATCAGGATCTGTACCATATACCGGTAGTGGAAGATACCAGGGGAGAAGATATCCCGCTATATACAACCTATGCATCAATTCTGCTCTTTGATGGTTATACTACTTTGCCATTGGTAAATAAAGGCTCGGGTCGCAACTATGGGGTGGAACTGACGCTGGAAAAGAAATTTTCAAACGATTACTTTTTGTTGTTGACAGGCGCTTTGTATGAAGCAAAATACACCGGAAGTGATGGTATCGAACGCGATTCCAGGTTCAATGGTAATTTTAATAACACGGTATTGGCCGGAAAAGAGTTTCATGTGGGGCGCAACGGCCGTAACAATACCATTGGCGCCAATCTACGGTCCAGCTGGAGTGGAAATCAGCGCTATACCCCAATTGATCTGCCATCTTCAATAGAGGCGGGTGAAGGAGTAAGACTATTAGAGGATGTTTATACCAAAACATTTCCAAATTACTTCCGCTTGGATCTCCAGTTGAGTTATCGTAAGAACAAAGCCAACCATACCAGCGAATGGCGACTGGACATACAAAATGTTACAGACCGTGAAAATATCCTTCATGAATACTATATTCCGTCAATCCAACAAACCGCATTTGAAACCCACATTGGATTAATCCCGGTACTGAGTTACAGAATCCAGTTCTAATATCCCGGGTAGTATCAAGGCACTACTTTTGACAACCGAAATTGCCAATTGTCAAACGATGTTCTATATTGTACGTAAAAAGCACAGAATGAAATACTTGTGGTACTTTATATTATGCCTGACATTGCTGAGCAATTGCCAGCAGAAACAAACAACTGAACAACAGGCCGATGGTTCCGATATGAAAGCACCCGAACCGCCTTACCTGGAAACAATGGACCCGGCATTGGATCAATTGATCAGGCCGGGCACTGAAGTTGAGATACTGGCTGAAGGCTTTGTGTGGACGGAAGGTCCCCTGTGGCTGGAAGAGGAGAATATGTTGATATTTTCAGATATTCCTCCAAACACCATTTATTCCTGGAGTGAAGAGGGCGGGAAACAACAATACCTGAACCCCTCGGGATATACCGGCGATGAGCAAAGAGGAGGAGAGGTCGGTTCTAATGGTTTGTTATTAAACCCTGAAGGAAAGCTGGTGTTGTGCCAGCATGGAGACCGCAGAATGGCATTGATGAATGCCCCGCTGTCTGCCCCGGAACCGGATTATTCTACCATAGTGGATAACTATCAGGGTAAGAAATTGAACAGCCCCAATGACGCTGCCTACAGTAGTGCGGGAGCATTATATTTTACCGACCCCCCTTACGGCCTGGAAAAAAATGTGGATGACCCTCTGAAAGAACTGGAATTCCAGGGCGTGTACAAACTGGATCAGGGCCAACTACATTTGTTGACGGATAAAATGACCAGACCCAATGGTATTGCCCTGTCTGTGGACGAAAGTAAATTGTATGTTGCCAACTCGGATCCTCAAAGCGCCATTTGGATGGAGTTCAGCATACTGGAGAATGGATTAATTGATGAAGGCCGGGTTTTCTACGATGCCACCGAGTGGGTGGGCACGCACAAGGGGCTTCCCGATGGTATGACTGTGCATTCATCGGGAACCATATTTGCCACCGGTCCCGGAGGCGTATGGATTTTCGATTCGGAAGGAAATCATCTTGGGACAATATATACCGGGCAGGCCACTTCCAACTGCACCCTGGGTAACAACAGCAAATACCTGTACATTACCGCCGATATGTACTTGATGCGGGTGGCCCTGATCTGAGTTAGATCACTGGGAAAGAGGTCTTTTCCCGTGATCCATCAGATATTTCAGCCGTTCCAGTACTTTGCCCACTGTAACAATGCCATCTTCGGTTTTACCCGGCTTGAGAAAAGACATCAGCGAGCGATTGCCAGAACGTATTCTGATATAATTCTTAGTTGGATCTGTAGATTCTTTCATAAAATAGTACACCAAGCTGTTTAACGCTAACTAATAACACACTGAAAGCAGTTAGTGGTTCCAAACGGATAACAAAAAATTACAGCTACCTAGTTGCATAAATGTAGGTGGCTGAAATTCAAACTGACCGGATCAACCGGTCAGTTTGAATTATGAAGTTATTTTTACTAACGCTTACAAAATTTATACGAATTTCAGAAGGATTGGATTGGGATTCCACTCAATAATTTGCGATTATTTCTAAATAATCTTAAATCCGGATTAACGGTGTAAATTGATTTTTATCCCGGGATCACATCATCTTATTTACTTCCACATTTTCCATTGATAATCTTGGTGTCACGGTGGAGATGTGTGGCGAATCTATTTGGTTATGCCCCCATTTGTGCTATTTTTGTCAAAATTTTAGATTTTCAAAGTGAGCGTTCTGGTTAATAAGCAGTCAAAAGTAGTGGTTCAGGGTTTTACTGGTTCCGAAGGAACCTTTCATGCCCAACAAATGATAGAATACGGCACCAATGTAGTGGGCGGGGTCACACCCGGCAAAGGAGGGAAGACACATTTGGACCGGCCCGTTTTTAACACGGTGGCGGAAGCGGTAGACAAAACCGGAGCGGATGTTTCCATAATTTTCGTACCACCGGCATTTGCCGCTGATGCCATTATGGAAGCTGCGGACGCTGGAATAAAAGTTATTGTGGCCATTACCGAAGGTATTCCTACCAAGGACATGATCAAGGCCAAGGAATACATCACGCATCGCGGGGTAACGCTGGTAGGACCTAATTGTCCTGGTATCATCACTCCCGAAGAAGCAAAAGTAGGTATCATGCCTGGCTTTATCCATAAGAAAGGATCCGTGGGTATTGTTTCCAGATCAGGAACGCTGACATACGAAGCGGTGGATCAGATAACTAAAGCCGGCCTGGGACAATCTACCTGTATTGGCATAGGAGGAGATCCAATTATCGGTACCACTACCAAGGATGCGGTTAAGCTTCTGATGGAAGATCCTGAAACGGATGGGATTATTATGATAGGTGAAATTGGGGGCAGCATGGAATCTGAAGCTTCTCAATGGATCAAGGAGCATGGCACTAAACCGGTAGTGGGCTTTATCGCCGGCCAGACCGCACCTCCCGGTAGACGAATGGGTCATGCAGGAGCAATTATCGGAGGCGCGGATGATACTGCGGCAGCCAAGATGAAGATCATGAAAGATTGTGGACTTCACGTAGTGGAATCACCAGCGGATATTGGCGAAACAATGGCTAACCTGTTGCAGTAATGCAGGGTAGAGCATACAGCATACAGCATACAGGGTAGAGCATACAGCATACAGGGGGCTTTGCATGGCGGGATGAGGATAGCATAGGGCATAGGGTTTAATGCCTGGGTAATCCTTCCGCGCTGTTACTTGCTAAGCATTTCTTACTTCGCAAAATTCACCGCTCTCATTTCCCGGATAACCGTTACTTTTATCTGACCCGGATACTGAAGGTCTTTCTCGATTTTTTGACTTATTTCATAACTCAGCATTCCGGCTTTTTGGTCATCGACGTTTTCGGCATCTACCATCACCCGGAGCTCACGGCCAGCCTGCATGGCGTAACACTTGTTAACTCCCTCAAATTCCAGGGCCAGCCCTTCCAACTCCTTCAGACGCTTCAGGTATGACTCCACAATTTCTCTGCGGGCGCCAGGACGGGAACCGGAAATAGCATCACAGGTCTGCACAATGGGAGAGATCATTGAAGTCATTTCGATTTCATCGTGGTGCGCTCCTATGGCGTTGCAAACTTCCGGGTTCTCCTTGTATTTCTGAGCCAGTTCCATCCCCAGAATAGCATGGGGGAGTTCCGGCTCTTCCGGCCATACTTTTCCAATATCGTGTAACAGCCCTGCCCTCTTGGCCAGTTTGGGGTTTATACCCAGCTCTGCCGCCATGGTGGATGCCAGTCGTGCCACTTCCTTGGAGTGATGCAGTAGATTTTGTCCATAACTCGACCGGAACCGCATTCTTCCCACCAGCTTTATCAACTCGGGGTGGAGACCGTGCACTCCTAAATCAATTACCGCTCTTTCTCCTAGCTCCACTATTTCCTCTTCGATATTTTTCCTGGTTTTCGCTACAATTTCTTCTATTCTGGCGGGATGGATCCTGCCATCAGAAACCAGTCGATGAAGTGACAGTCTGGCTACTTCCCGGCGCACAGGGTCAAACCCCGAAATAATAATAGCTTCCGGGGTATCATCAACAATAATTTCCACACCGGTGGCAGATTCCAGGGTACGAATATTCCTTCCCTCACGGCCGATGATTTTACCTTTGATATCGTCACTTTCGATGTTGAAAACCGATACGCAGTTTTCAATAGCGTGCTCTGTAGCGGTGCGTTGTATGGTCTCTATAACGACTTTCTTGGCCTGCTTGGTAGCAGTGAGCCTGGCTTCATCCATAATGTCCTTGATATAGGACGAAGCCTCAGTTTGGGCTTCTACTTTCAAAGTTTCCACCAGTTGTGCCCGCGCTTCTTCTGCAGTAATATGAGCCACCTTCTCCAATCTGGAAACCTGCTGCAACCGAAGCTGTTCCAGGTCCTGTTTTCTCCGATCTACAATGGCTATCTGAGAATCGAGGTTTTCCTGCAAGCCCTCCAATTCCGCTTCTTTACGTTTTAGTTGTTCCTGGATTTTGGATTGATGCTGTTCGCGTTGCTTTAACTTGCGCTCATTGTTGATGAGTTGGTTCTTTTTTCGGCTGGCTTCTGAGTCGAACTCACCCTTAAGTTTGATAAAATGCTCTTTGGCCTGAAGTACTTTTTCTTTTTTTAAGCTTTCGGCCTTGCTCTTTGCTTCCTCAAGGATTAGTGCTCCCTTGCGGTTCAGTTCTTCCTGCTGTTGCTTCAAACTTCTGCCAACAAAGAATTTTGTAATGAGAATACCTATAATCAGGCCGGCAATACCAACCAAAGGTAGTAGTATAATAGGCTCCATACACTTCTTAGAATTTAGGTTAATCTAGATTCATTGCAGAGGCAGGAGCGTGAACTATAAACTAATAATAGTGTATGATCGGACGATTCTTATTTAATTTCCGAAAGGATATGGTTGAGATAATTAACTTTATTAACTACACTCTCATCAATGTTGTTATCGGGAACGGTAGACAGCATTTGCTCCATCAGACAATCAAACGCTACCATGGCCAGCAAATCTTGCTTATCATCAATGCCAAACTGGTCGCGGTAAGCTTTTATTTTATCATTAATCAACTTCCCAGCTTGCCTCACCTGGGCTTCATCTTCCAAACTAACTTTCATAGGATACTCGCGATCTGCGATTTTAATTCTTACTGAAAGTTCTTCCATTCAATTATTCAGTTAGGCACTGAGTTGAGCAATGCACTTGTCTATTTCCTTAATATATTCGTTGATGTATTGTTTGAGCTCAACGGCATCTTCACCTTCTCTAGCAATGTTATCTACAATAGTACTAATTTTATTTTGATTTTGAAAGTCGTTAATTTGCTGCTCTTTTCGGCTCAAAGTCGACTTCAAATTGGTGTTTTCAGCCTTTAAAATTCTCAGTTCTTCCTGTACAGAATGGTGGTCATTCATGAATAACTTGATCTTTCTTTCCAGTAAGGTAAGTTCCTTGATGAGTTGATCTTTTTCCATATTATGTTCTGATATAAGCGCCCAGATTCTGCTCAAAACTGTGCATCAGCCGGGACATACAATTGTCGATGATCTTATCGGTAAGTGTCTTGTTCTTATCCTGTAATATAAAACTCAAGGCGTATGCCTTTTTGTCCTCGCCGATATTCTCACCCTGGTAAACATCAAATACATTGATCCTTCTCAATATCTTCCTTTCGGTGGTACGGGCAAGATTTTCGATCTCACTAAAAGAAACATGCTTGTCCAATACCAGCGACAGATCCCTTCGTACTTCCGGATATTTCGACACTTCGCTATAAACAACCCGATCCTTCGGTTGCTTCAACAACAACTCCCAATCAACTTCAGCATACCATACTGTTTGCTTGATATCTGCCTGAGCACATACCTGGGAAGTTAATTTTCCAAATTGGGCGAGAGTTTTATCAGGAATTGTGATTGACAATCCGTATTCGAAAATGTCGTTTTGTATCACCCTACTATTATAAGCACTTAAATTGAATTTTTCCAAAATTTTGTGAATTACTGAAGAAAGATCGTGGAATTCCAATGGCCTGGTCTGATCCATCCAACTGTTTTCCTGATTGTTACCTGTCATAAACAGGGACAAGCTACTTTTCTCCAGGTACTTGTCCAGCCCCTCCTTTCCAGCCACCATCTGATAGGTTTTTCCAAATTCGAACATTCTCAAATTGGTTTGGCGGTGGTTGATGTTGTAGGCTAGTGATTCCAATCCTGTGAAGAGCAGGGTTTGCCTGAGCACTCCCAGGTCTTCACTGAGCTTATTTAGTATTGTAACACTATTATTTTCATTGAAACCCGGATTTTCAGCAGCATACTCCGGTTTGGTGAGGGAGTTGGTATATATTTCATAAAACCCCTGAGCAGCCAGTGATTTTGCCAGCCCAAACCTCGACCGGTCACGGTCAATTGCCGGAAAATCGGCCAGGTATGAGGATCCGTAGTGCGGTTCCAGTTCAATGTTATTGTATCCGTAGATCCTTAAAATTTCCTCAATGACATCCGCTTCCCTGGTAACGTCGGTCCTGTAAGTTGGTGTTAATGCCAAAAAGCCTTCCTCCGTTTTATTCCGCAATTCAAAATCCAAATCACCCAATATCTTGAATATCTGTTCCCTGGGAATTTGCTGACCGACCAACCGGTCGATATTTGCAAAACTCATTTGGATTTGCCTGGGTAAGATTTCATCGGGATAGATGTCGATTAGGTCGCCGCATACGCGACCATTGGCGATTTCCACAATTAATTTGGCGGCCCGCTTTAAGGCAACCACAGTCAAATTTGGGTCAGTGCCCCGTTCAAAACGGAAGGACGCATCGGTCTTAAGACCGTGATGCTGAGCGGTCCTTCGTACATAGTCGGCGCTAAAACAGGCACTTTCCAGGAAGATACCGGTAGTATCGTTTGTTACTCCCGACTTTATGCCACCAAAGACACCGGCAATGCACATACCGTTTTCCTCTCCGTCACATATCATCAGGTCAAACTGCTTCAGTTTTCTTTCCTTTTCATCCAGCGTGAGAAATGGCGTTCCTTCCTTCAGCGTTTTCACCAATACTTTATCACCCCGAATGGCCGCTTTATCAAATGCATGCAGTGGCTGTCCCATCTCATGCATTACAAAGTTGGTAATATCAACAATGTTGTTAATGGGTGCCAGTCCGATTGATTTGAGTCTATTCTGTAACCACTTAGGGGAATCAGCCACCTGGATACCGTCCAAGGTGATACCGGAATACCTGGGACAGGCCTCATGGTTCTCAACTTCCACGGTTATTGGGTTGGCATCTTCTGATGGTGAAAAAGGTCCGGTTTCCGGCCAGCTTATTGAGCGGTCCAGCAATGCCTTCAGATCTCTGGCCACTCCCAAATGTGAGATGGCATCCGTGCGGTTGGGGGTCAAACCAATCTCAAGCACCTGATCCGTTACCGTTTTAAAATAGTGGTTGGCCGGCGTCCCGGGAGTCAGATCAGTTTCCAATACCAAAATTCCCTGGTGGTCGGACCCCAGACCAATCTCGTCCTCGGCACAAATCATGCCTTCGGAGATCTCACCCCTGATTTTTGTACGCTTGATCTTGAAAGGTTCACCATCGGTGGGAAATAAGGTAGCACCAACCGGTGCCACTACCACCTTTTGACCTTCAGCCACATTGGGCGCTCCACAAACAATTGAAAGGGGGCTATCCTGCCCCACATTTACCCTGGTCATGGTGAGCCTGTCTGCCTGAGGATGTTTGGTGCATGATTCCACAAAACCTATTACCAGACCGGAAAGACTTCCACTAACTTCTTCAAATTCGACCAGACCTTCGACCTCAAGGCCCGACATGGTCAATAAATCGGCAATTTCATTAGCTGGTTCTTGTAGATCAATATATTCTTTGAGCCAGTTGGTGGAGATTTTCATAGATAAACCCGGATAATTTAAGGCGGGTAAAATTAAACATTTAAATCAAAATACCCATTAAGGTCTCTGGCTATCGGTCGCCAGGTTCAAAGTTCATTTCGCCGGCGGTGACAGAAATGGACAACTGGTTTTCAGCCGGTGGCAGGGGACAGCTGTAACTGGAATTAAAGACACAATATGGATTGTAGGCAAGGTTGAAATCAATCGCTATTTCATCTTTTCCATTGTTCTCAAGGTCCAGGTATCTTCCCCCACCATAGGTCAGTTCCCCGTTTGTCTGATCACCAAAAGGCAGGAACAGGCTTTCCTTATCATCCAATGGCTGAAACAAAGTAACCCGGTATTTTTGTCCACGCAGTTCGAAGTGAGCATAGGCAAATCGCAGGTAGCGCCTGGTTTCACCGTCACTGGTGGCCATTATCACTTCCGGGCGGCCGGGAATGGTTTCCGTGGAGGCAATTACCTTAAACTCAGGCTGAATATCGAAAAAATTAAGCCCGCTAAAATTTTGCTTGATACTGTCCGGCAGGGGAGACTCCCGGTCGTTTTTCATAAAATCGTTCACCTCTTCCCGGTGCAGGTCAATCTGTTGCTCATAGGATAATGAATCTCCAGGTAGAAAGGAATATACCAGGATTACAATAACAGCAAGGGC
>JAUIKU010000341.1 GCA_030430675.1 Bacteroidia bacterium
CAGGGTAATAGACAAAACAGCGATCCAGAAATTAAGGGTTCCGATTTTGCTGAAATTGGGGAATAGTATGGCATCCAATAAATTGTCCGGAATTGAAATCAGGTATTGAGGCCCCACCGGAATACTCATACCCAGGAGATCAATTTGCCGCTCATTGTTAAACCCAATAAGATAACTGAACAGAATTGCCAGAACCAGCACCCAGATGGGGGCTGGTAGCCAGTGAAAGAACTTATAACTAATCCTTGAATGATATAACATCAGTAGCAACCCCAAAATCGATATCAAGGCAATAATGGGGTTGGCTTCCGGTATCTTTAATAGGAGGTCCAGTAGGGTACCAAATGTATTATCAGCGTCAGAAGAGGTGCCAATTGCCACATGGGCCTGTTTGGCAAAAATAAGCACTCCAATGCCGGCCAGCATCCCGTGAATTACTGCGGAGGGGAACATTTCTGCCAGTCTTCCCAACTTAAAGAACCCGAACAATACCTGGAAGCCTCCGGATACCACGATAGCAGCCAGTACATAATTCAACGTTTGGGCGGTGCCGTCATTTAGTACCGCGATGGCACCCAGTACCACGGTGATCAGGCCAGCTGCCGGTCCATTGATGGTCAGGGGACTGCTACGAAAAAAGGTGGTAACGATGCCACCAATAACACAGGACAGAATTCCGGAAATGGGCGGCACTCCGGAAGCAATGGCAATACCCAGAGCCAAAGGTAAAGCCACCAACGCCACACTTATTGCGGCGGTGAGATCATTTCTCCAATGCTTCTTAAGTCCCTCGAGCCCGGTTAAGGGTATTTTCTGCTGGTCGATTTTCGGCATAAAATATTGATTTACCGATCAGGTAAAATGCAATGCGGGCGGTTACCCACAGGGTATAAACCGTGAACTTGCTTAGAACTTGGCAAAGAAGCAAGCGCTTAACAGGGATTTTCCCTGCTTATTTTGTTACTTGAATAGGACCAACCAGCTGAATCAATGTTTTTTGACTTTCACTGTCATCCCTCTTTCAAGACATTTTTAGGAAACCGGCAGCAGTCACGACGAAAAAACTGTTGGACTACCTTAAACTTTGACCTGGACTTTAAAATACTGGACTCACAGTCAAGTCTTAGCCAGGTTAAATCAGGAGGCGGAGGCCTGATAGTTTGTGTGCTTTATGGGCTGGAAAGTGGTTTCGCAGGTTCCGGATTGATTAAACTGGCTGCAGGACTATCACCTCATGTGGAAAAGAGATTCTTGCAGGAAATCCAGTGGGGTGAATGGGGGTATAACCAGTTGATGATGGGCGACTGGCAGCATTTAATGCTTAGTCAGCAGATATCCTCTGAAAGATCTTTCAAACTCCTTTCCGGAATGCAGCAATACGATCCGGGGAGTGACCGGATTCAGGTAATACTGGCAGCAGAAGGCGGGCATAATTTTTACGACAGCGATCAACTACCTGGACTTCCTGCCGGAATAATAGAAAACCTGTTGTTACATAAACAGCCGGGAAATCCCCGGTTACTCTATATTACCCTTACGCACCTGCAGCAAAGCGCTTATTGCACCCATGCCTATGGTATGAAACTGATTAAGAACCTGGTTTTTTATCCTACCGGGAAAGGAATCAACCCCCTGGGCAGGAGATTTATCCGGACCGCACTGAGCAATCAGAATGGTCCACCCATCTGGATTGACATTAAACACATGAGCCTGTGGTCCAGGCTGGAGTTCTACCAACTGAGAAACACCGAATTCCCGTCCGCACCTATTGTGGCTACCCATATGGGTATTACCGGAGTTTCCTACCTAAATAAACCCATTAAAAAAATCCAAACCGACCGCCAGTCTACCTGCGTGGAAGTATTTTATTTTCGTCAACCAGGTGCAGTGGACACCTATTTCAATCCCTGGTCCATAAATCTGTACGATGAAGATATCAGAGAAATAATGCTATCCGGTGGACTGATCGGTTTGTCCCTGGACCAACGGATCCTGGGTTTTGGCAACGTGAGTAAGGAGCTTTTCAGCCAGGATGAATTTGATCCTGCAGAATTCCAGCCAATTCGCAGGCCCAGGTATCACAGTATGGTGAGTGACCACCACAACACCCGGCAAAAATTACGTAATTGGCAAATCAGATATTTTTGTAATAACTGGCTCCATGTGATCAAAGTGGGTCAGCTGGCGGTCGGCGGTAATGCCTGGGACCATGTGTGCATAGGGTCCGACTTTGACGGTTTGATCGACCCTGTTGATGATTTCAAGTCTGCCTCCAGATATAAATTCATCTTTGGTCGCCTGGTAGAATGGATGCCTGTGGTGGCTCAGGCAATGGGAATAGCAGTGCCACCCAATGAAGTACAGCAAAAAGTCAGGGGGCTTGTCTTTGACAATGCCATTAAGTTTCTGCAAGAACACTATAGCTAAATCCTAACCCCTCAGTGGCCTGGACACCTAAGTGGAAATTACCTTTTTGTGAACTTTTAAGGACGTTGAAACAATTGGACCAACGAAAGCGTTTATACACTTACCAAAAGCTATTTTACTTCAAAGACAGTCTTTAATTTTTAAACCCCAGCAATCATCTGGGAACATTTTTTAATTTTTTTACACTAAAATTTACCACTATGAAAACTGTCAAAATTTTTATTGCCTTGTTACTTTTCGCACCTGCAATGGTGCAGGCTCAGGACCAGGACCTGAGCAAAATGTTGACTGAAATTGCCGATGGCATTAAACCGGAAGCATTCACCGACGATTTCGCTGACAACAAAGCGGAGTGGACTGAATCCGCCAACAATCTTGATACCAGTGATATGTCGGCGGTAAGTCAACAGGTAGGCAGCCTGGTGAAAGGATTGAAAGGAAAAGCCTTCAAGAAAGGAGCCCATAAAAAGTTGTTGGGTAGTCTGGCCAAGATGGGTGACCTATCCGATGTAGGATCTTTGTTGACAAACCTGGTAAACGGACTCGATCCCTCTATGCTGACCGGAGCGCTGGCCGGAGATAAAAGTTCGTTGTTAAAAGGATTAGCAGGACTTTAATTGCTTAACCCAGAATGATTCATGGCGCCGGTCCATTTGGGCCGGCGCTTTTTTTATTTGACTTAGTGTTACTACTCTTAACCACATACGGACCCCACTTATAGGAATAGTTGATGAGCCGATCCTGATTGGCCTTGAAATTGCTTTTATTGCCATTTATGGGAATACCAATTCTGGCAAGTCCCACGAATGTACCAACCAGGGCACCAACAATACTCCCGC
>JAUIKU010000103.1 GCA_030430675.1 Bacteroidia bacterium
TTTCAGCTAGATGATCAGCAATTAAACCAAAAAACAAGCTTAAATCATTTTGCTGGCAGTAAAAATGATCAAGTGGACAACCGGGAATGATTCTTGTCAGGTCTCAACTGATAATTCATCAATAGACTCAGTTCTCTACCTTAATTTTACCACCCAGGCCCAATGGTTTCCCATCCGCATCGATCTCTACGATTTCGGTGAAGCCAATGCCCTCCAGTCCTTCCATGATCTTGGCCTTATCACCCACGATGAACCAGTTCAGCTCTGAGGGGTGGATCATGGCTTTGCTGGTATTCCTGACAATGTCCAGGGTCAGGTTCCGTACCTTCTGGTCATAGGTTTGATAGTAGTCATCCGGCAGGTCGTATTTTACCATGGAATTAATGGATCCAGCCACCGATCCGTTGGTTTCCCATTTGCCCGGCAACCCCAGGATATTGTTGGTATTGACTTTTTCCAACTCTTCCTCGGTAATAGGGTTTCCACCCACATACTGATTTACTTCTTTCATTAACTCCCGTACCGATTCGCTGGTCTTATCGGTCTGGACCGGGGCGTACACCATAAAGGGTCTTTGACCTTTGGCATTCCAAACGAACCCACCGGCTCCATATGACCAGTGCTTGTCCTCTCTCAGATTCATATTGATCCTGGAAGTAAATTGCCCCCCCAGTACCTTTATCATGGTCTCCCGGGAGATCTCGGAAACTTCCCCGTAAGGATTGGTGAGATGCCCGGCCAGGATAACCGACTGCTCAGATTCAGGCCGGTCCATCAGGTACAAGGTGTTCTTCGTGGGTGTTTTTACTGCCGCTATGTTTTTCTGCGGGACCTCGCCCTGCTTCCATTTGCCAAACAGGTCTTCCAGTTTTTCGGTGAGGTAGCTCATCTCAATGTCACCCACCACTACCAGTGTGGCATTGTTGGGTTTCATCCATTGGTCATAAAAAGAAACGACATCTTCCCTGGTTAGTTTGTTAACTGATTCCTCATACCCCGATCCGGTTAAGGGCAGGCTATAGGCGTGACCTTCGCCGTAAAGATATTGAGGGATTACCCTGATGGCCATTTGTATGGGCTGTGACTTTTCCCGCTGGATGCCTACCAGCTGTTCTTTTTTCAGACGTTCAAACTCTGCCTGTGGAAATGCGGGATTAAGCACCACTTCTGCAAATAGATCGAGACTGCCCTCCAGGCTGGGTTTCAGAGTAGTCATATTGATGGTAGAGTTGTCCAGGTCGGAGCCTGTGCTGATGGTTGCTCCAAGCAGCTGCAGTTTTTCGTTGATCTCCAGCGCATTGTAGTTTTTGGTCCCCTCGTCCATCATGTTCATGGCCAGCGCTGCGGTACCGGGCTGGGCAAATTGATCCGAGGCATATCCCGCGTCAACCAGCAGGTTCATCACTACCGTGGGCACGCCTGTTCGCTGTGCCAGCACCACTTTCATGCCATTTTTAAGGGTAGCCTGCTCCAGATCGGGAAAAGATGCCGCAACCGGTTCGCCTAATTCCGGAAGGCTGGACCGGTCAACTTCTGAAGTGGTAGTGGAATATTCGGGAAATGGTTTACAAATCAGGGTGTGTTTGCCATGGCTAAGCCACCGGTTGGCAGTAGCTTTCAAATCTTCCACGGTGGTTTCGGAAACATGCTGTAACTGGGTCTTGTAGTAATCGGGATCGTCAAAATAAATGGCGCTCCTGGCTAAAATATCTGACTTACCCCCAAATCCACCGATTCGTTCCATGCCTTTGATAAAACCGGAAAAGTAACTGGCTTTAGCTCGTTGCAGCTCTTCTTCCGTGGGGCCGTTGACCAGAAATTCCGCCAGTACTTCATCCAGGGTAGCTTCCACCTGCTCCGGTGATTGTCCCGGTTTTACATTGGCCTGGATCAGAAAGTTGCCGCTGATCTCCTTGGACCATTGAAACGAATTGACGGAACTGGCAATTTGGTCTTCATAGACCAGTCTTTTGTACAGCCTGGAGTTTTTTCCGGTGGTTAGTATGGAGGCGATCAGATCGAAATTGGCATCTTCACGACTTCCAAATGCCGAAGAATTCCAAACCTGAACAATCCGGGTTTCCGGTACCCGGTCCTGGTATTCCTGTCGGGTTTCCGAAGTCCTTACCGGAATATTGAGTTTATTTCTGACCAGGGTGGGCCCGGCGGGTATATCCCCGAAATATTTGAGTACCCTCTGATAAACATCCTCCGCTTCGATATCGCCGGCAATGGCAATAACGGCGTTATTCGGACCGTAATAAGTTTTGAACCATTCGTGAACGTCGTCCAGGGATGCGGCATTCAGGTCTTCCATTTCCCCGATTACGGTCCAGGAGTAAGGATGTCCCTGGGGGTACATCGCTTTGGTGATCAGATCATATTGACGGCCATAGGGCTGGTTTTCACCCTGCCTTTTTTCGTTTTGGACCACGCCCCGTTGTTCATCGAGCCGGTCCTGATCAATGGCCCCCAGCAGGTGGCCCATGCGGTCCGATTCCAAAAACAACACCTGGTCCAGTCCGCTGGTGGGTACATTCTGAAAATAGTTGGTGCGGTCGTTGTTGGTAGTGCCGTTTAGATCAGTGCCACCGATGCTTTCAAGCACCTGAAAATAGTCATCATTGAAATTTTCGCTTCCGTTGAACATCAGGTGTTCAAAAAGATGGGCAAACCCCGATTTACCCGGTTTCTCATCTTTTGAGCCCACATGATACCAGACATTTACCGCAACGATGGGTGCCTTATGATCTTCATGAACGATCAGGCGCAAGCCATTGGGCAAAGTATAGGCGGTATGTGGTATATCGATATCTCCGGGATTAAATTGCAGTTCCTGAGAATAAGTAAATCCGCCTGTGATAAAAAATAGTACTAGAGTTAGGTTAAATAGACGTTTCATGATAAGCAATGGTTAATCAGTTTGGAATTAGCTGTTAAATAAACACAATAGTGTTCACCTGCCAGCGAGAAATTACACCAGCGGTATCCGGAAGTGGGGATTTTAAATTAATCAATTTTTGCAGATTTTAGTAATTTGTGTGGGCGTTTGGCCGACAGGGGCAGTTAGCAGTTAGCAGTGTGAGTGTGAGTGTGAGTGTGTAGTGTGAGTGTGTAGTTGGCAGACAGTAAGTTGAGGCAGTAAGATGATTACATTTTCAAATAGGGAAACCAAGAGATACAGTGGCCTGTATTTCGCTGTGTTGCATTTGTTTTTGCTGCTTGCTTACAGTTGTCAGATGTCGCAAAATGCTCCGGATGCTGGATCCGCGCAGCAAATCCCGGATAAAATCGATTTCAACTTTCATGTCAGGCCGATCTTATCGGACCGGTGCTATAAATGTCACGGGCCTGATGAGAATGCCCGTAAGGCGAATTTGAGGCTGGATATTGAAGAGGGCGCTTTTGCTATGGTCGATCCTGCTGAGAAACGCTACGCCATTGTACCGGGTGATTTAGGCAAAAGCCATCTTTTTGACAGGGTATCCAGCAAAAATCCGGAATTGATGATGCCACCACCGGATTCGAAATTGAGCGTGTCCGAACGGGAGATTGAGATCCTTAAAAGGTGGATTGAACAAGGTGCACAGTGGAAACCTCACTGGGCCTTTATCCCTCCTGAAGAACCGCCAATACCAAAAGTGAGTGACCAAAGCTGGCCCGGCAGTACAATTGATCACTTTATCCTGGCCAGATTGGAACAGGAAGGGCTGACCCCATCCACGCGTGCTACCCGGGAAAAACTTATTCGCCGCTTGTCATTTGATTTGCGTGGTATACCTCCCTCAATTGAGGAAATTGATGCTTTCCTGAAGGATGAAAGTGAGGATGCCTATGAGCGGGTGGTTGATAAATTTCAGGCAGACAATAGTTACGGCGAACGACTGGCACTGGAGTGGCTGGACTTGGCCAGGTATGCGGACTCCCATGGCTATCAGGATGACCTGGAACGAACCATGTGGCCCTGGCGCGACTGGGTGATCCAGGCGTTTAACCGGAATATGCCCTACGATCAGTTTGTTACCTGGCAGCTGGCGGGAGACCTTTTACCGGATGCCGGTTATGAGCAGATTCTGGCCACAGGTTTCAACCGCAATCATAAAATTACCCAGGAGGGTGGGGTAGTAGAAGAAGAGTACCGGGTAGAGTATGTACTGGACCGGGTCAATACTTTTTCCACTGCATTCCTGGGGTTGACCGTGAGCTGCGCCCAGTGTCATGATCATAAGTTCGACCCGGTTTCACAAAAGGAGTACTACGGACTTTTTAGTTTTTTTAACAATATCCCCGAACGGGGACGGGTGGATTACGGGATGAAGATTGCAGAACCTTCAATTCCTATACCCGACTCATTAGCAGATAAATACACCCAATATATTGAACAGCTGGTAGATGATCAGGAGGAACAAGTCGCCCAATATCAAAGTGCCCAATGGCAGCAGTTGGACCCGGTATCACTGGACTATGACAATCCCGAAAGTCAAACAGCACTACCTGCCGGACTGGCAGTCTATTACTCTTTTGATTATATAGAAGCTGGGCTGACCCCTGAGGAAACGGGACTATCGTCAGCTGCCCGGGTGGTCAATGGGGTAGTGCCTACCCGGGGGAGATATTCCGGTGCGCTTGATTTTAGCGGAGAGAATTATTTGGAAATGGATCCGGTTCCAGAGCTCAACTACCGGGGGCCATTTTCCATTGGTTTTTGGTTTTATTCCGTGGAAAATGGGGCTCGTGGCACCATAATTACACCGGAGAGCGGTACTCCCGGTCATCGGGCTGCTTTTGAAATAACTGCCTCGGACGATGGGTTGCAGGTGGTAATCAATCAGAACACCGATCCCGACAAAAAGGGTGGCGGTATCTATGTTAAGACCAGTCATATTTTGCCTGGGAACAAGTGGGCACACTTTGCGGTAACCTATGATGGGTCAAACCGGGCCTCCGGTATAAACATTTTTATGAATGGTAAGCCGTTGGAGCTGGATGTGGTCAGGGACGAACTTACATCAAACCCCGCTACCAGGTTGCCGTTAATGATAGGCCGCAGGGCATTGGCGGAGGGATTCCGTGCTAATCCCCAGGGCTTGTTCAGGGCCAGGCTTGACGAGTTAATGATCTTTAGCCGCGAGCTGACCAGCGAGGATGCTGCCAAACTCTATGCTTATGACCCCCTGCAGGTATTGGCTACCAAGTCAAACCAAAGCGAAGATGACAGAAAACGGCTGTTGTATCATCATTTACACCAGGTTGATGACCGCTATCAGCAAATGACTGGCTGGCTTAGTGAGTATAAGTACCGGGAGATGAAAACCAAGCACCTGGTGCTGAAACCAACCATGGTCATGCAGGAGTTGGATACTTTGCGTCCTGCTTTCGTATTGGAACGTGGCTTGTACAGCGCCCCTACGGAAAGAGTTTATCCCGAAACGCCCAGACATGTGATGTCATTTCCCGATGAACTGCCCAGGAATCGATTGGGGTTGGCCCAATGGTTGTTTGATGAGGGGAACCCCCTGACAGCACGGGTGGCAGTGAATAGATACTGGCAGATGATCTTTGGCCGCGGCATCGTGGCAACCCCGGAAGATTTTGGCAGTCAGGGAGACTTGCCCAGTCATCCGCAGTTACTGGACTGGCTGGCGGTGGAATTCAGGAGGTCTGGCTGGGACCTCAAGCAGTTACTGAAACTCATGGTCATGTCCGCTACCTACCAACAGTCGGTGGCACTGGGCCCTGAGCTGGCCCGCCGTGATCCTGCGAATGTTTTGTTAGCCCGTGGTCCCCAGGCCCGCCTTCCCGCGGAGTTGATCCGGGATCACTCGCTTACCGTCAGCGGTTTACTAAGTAGTCGAGTAGGAGGGCCCAGCGTTATGCCCTATCAGCCCAAAGGGTTGTGGTTGCAGGTAGCCAGTGGTAATCAGGAGTTAAAAGAATACATACAGGGACATGGCAGCGAGCTATACCGCAAAAGCATGTATACTTTCTGGAAGCGCTCTTTGCCGCCCCCGTCCATGATCATTTTCGATGCCGCTACCCGGGAACAGTGTGCGGTTGAACGACAGTCTACCAGTACCCCCATGCAGGCTCTGGTATTGCTCAATGACCCGCAATTCGTAGAAGCCTCCCGGTTTATCGCACAAAGGATGTTGCTGGAAGGAGGCACGGACGCGGAGCAGCGGATCAGGTATGCCTTCCGGTTGGCAACTTCCCGACAGCCCGGAGATGAGGAACTGGACTTACTAAATAACTTGCTGGAAGACCAGCAAACGGTATTTGCCGGAGATGTAGACCGGGCCAGAGGCTTGTTGGGGATTGGAGAAGCCCCTAACCAATCCGACCTGGACATCGTTGAGCTGGCTGCCTATACAGTGGTAGCCAATGCCATAATGAACCTCACTGAAACCATATTAAAGGGCTAAAAATGAGTTTATTAAAAAGTTTTAGTTGTTGTGATGAGCTGAACCCGGTACAAATGACCAGGAGACATTTTCTGTCGAGGACAGGCAATGGCATTGGAGTAGCGGCACTGAGCGCTTTGCTTCCGGGATGCTTCTCGGAACAGACGCAGGTGGCTGAATCGGGGTTTAGATCCTTGCCTCACTATGCTCCGCGGGCTAAAAGGATTATATACCTGTTCCAAAGCGGGGGACCGGCGCAAATGGAGTTGTTTGACTATAAACCATTATTAAGGGAGCGACAGGGAGAAGAACTTCCCGCTTCGGTGCGCATGGGGCAGCGCCTTACGGGAATGACAGCGAGTCAGCCTTCCTTCCCTTTGCAGGGAGCGGTCTCTCCATTCAGGCAGCGGGGAGAGAGCGGTGCCTGGGTAAGTGATTTATTACCCTATACCGCAAACATTGCCGATGAGTTGTGTTTTGTCAAGTCGCTGCATACTGAAGCCATCAATCACGATCCTGCCATGACCTTTTTCCAGACCGGATCACAGCAGAGTGGCAGACCCAGTATGGGTTCGTGGCTGAGTTATGGATTGGGTAGCGACAACCAGAATTTACCGGCCTTTTGTGTACTGCTTTCCAAGGGAACCGGCCGGGTGGCGGCAGCTCAACCCCTGGCTGCCAGACTATGGGGTACGGGATTTTTGCCCTCGTTGCATCAGGGAGTACAATTCCGTTCCGGCAAGGATCCGGTATTGTATCTCAGCAATCCGGAGGGAATTGAGGACCGTGACCGTCGAAACATGCTGGATTACCTGGGAAAGATGAACGAGCTTTACCACCAGGAGGTACAGGATCCCGAGGTGAGGACCCGCATTGCCCAGTATGAGATGGCTTACCGGATGCAGACTTCAGTACCTGAAGTAATGGATGTAACCAACGAACCTGAATCTGTTTATGAGTTGTACGGACCGGAATCCAGGATACCAGGCACCTATGCCGCCAACTGTCTGCTGGCCAGGCGATTGATAGAAAGAGACGTCAAGTTTGTTCAACTATATCACCAGGGGTGGGACCACCACAACGACCTGCCTGAACATCTGGCCATGCAGTGCCGGGATACCGACCAGGCCTCGGCAGCGCTGGTGATGGATCTGAAGCGACGGGGTTTGCTGGACGATACCCTGGTAATTTGGGGAGGTGAGTTCGGCCGTACCAACTATTCACAGGGTCTTGACGTGGGCGACCGATATGGTCGTGATCATCACCCCCGTTGTTTCACCGCCTGGATGGCCGGAGGAGGAATAAAACCCGGTATCAGTTATGGTGAAACCGATGAGTTTGGCTACAACGTGGTGAAAGATCCGGTGCATGTGCACGATTTTCAGGCCACCATCCTGCATTTGATGGGCATCGACCATGAACAATTGGTATTTAAGCACCAGGGTAGAAGGTACCGGTTAACCGATGTACATGGAAACATCGTCCAGGCAATTCTGGCTTAATTTTCCACTATCCTTCCGGGCGCTCCGAAATCACTTTGCCCGGCATCAACTACCAGCACCCAATCATTTCCCTTTCCAGAAGTGGGTGGATTAATAGTAATCCGGCTGGATTTACTCAGTACTTCTCCCTTAAAGGAAGCTCCGGTGCGGGGATCGTACCACCAGGTATTTAACTGAGACCCGGTTAACGCCGATAAATTCAAATCGGTGGTTTTGCCGGTGGGGAAATAGATCATGGCATAGCTGCCGTTTTGATCGCGGGTGGCTATTACAAAATCATTGTCCTCTTGCTGTGAGTCCGGTACCATATCCGGGTCGGGGATCCTGGTTAAATACGGCCTGGATAGCATTAGCTGTTTCAGATGTTTTACCTGGTTGGCCATGGGAAGATCCAGGGCTTCCGGCCATGGTCTCAGGGGCCTGTTAATACCATCCCTGCCTTGTTTGTACATCTGCCATACATCGTGACAGCCGTAGGTTTGTCCAAAGGCTCCGGCAAATACGTTCCAATACATGATCCTGCGAATATCTTCCGGGACACTGTGTCCCAGTTCGTCCGGACGGAAGCAATTGGGATGGTCTTCATATAAAGGCTCTCCATCCAGCACCGGTTTGGTGGGAGAGAGGGCATAGTCGTGGCGGATATGTTTATAGGTACCCTTGTTGGCACAATGACCTGTCTGGTGCATGTTAAAATCCAGCCAGGGCTGCTGGTGAAACCAGGTGGATGAACCACCCCATTCCCTTGGTTGGGGATGAAATGTCATCAATGTTTGATCATATCCTCCCGCAGCCTCGACGATGCCTTCTGCCATCTGGTTCCATACTTCAACATCGTCAGTACCCTCTCTGGGATTGCGGTCACCGCCTATTACCCAGATAATATTGTCGTGGTCCCGATACCGGCTGCCGATCCAATTGCCGAAAATTCTGGCATTCTGTTGGTTGAAAATTTCAGGTCCCATCCCCCAGTTGTGCTTAAACAGCTTATCACCCCAGGTTGGCAACAAAGCGATATACAAGCCCAGTTCATCCGCCCTGGCGATTATATAATCCACGTGCTCAAAGTAGGCGCTATTGGGAGTGGCAGGATCATTGTTAAAAAGCGGAGTATGCCCGTAGGGATTGGGGTCGTTGAGGCCGTCAGTTTCTGCCAAAGCCACCGCCTGGATCACATTGTAACCTTGTTGCACCCGCTTTTCCAAATACATATCGGCTTCTTCGCGGTCACATCGGTGAAACAATTCCCAGGCGGTATCAGCCATCCAGAAAAAAGGTTCACCATCTTCGGTAACCAGGTAACGGTTGTTTTCTGATACCACCAGGCGCTGTGCCAACATGTTACCGGGAAGCGAAACCAAACATAGACAAACAAGTATCTGGCAGTATTTTTTTATTTTATCCATTCTTGGAGATCGGGTGCAACAATTTGTACTATGACTACAATGAAGTCGGTAGTAAGATAAGCAGTGTGGCTTTTAACTGAAAATTGCCTGAGGTTAAATATTTGGCAGGTATTTCCTGGTATTAATTTTGGCCTGTATTTGATGTAGCAGATTGTACAGTCCGAAAAAGGTACGGTTCAGGTATAGTGCATGCCTGGAACCGCGCGCGTGCTTTGACTGCCGCAGTACTGCTGATCTTGAAAGCCTTTCTCCCAGTCTGAAAATTTCCTTAAAGTATGCTTCATCGGAAAAATCGAAGGTAGATTGATAGAAAGGCCGTCCCAGTAACTCGATGGTTTCGGTGATGGTGTCACTGAAGAACTTCCTTTCTTCCGGGGTATCGTCTGCATGAATAAATCCCAATTCCAGGAAGAGCTGATCCCGGTTCTGGCTTACCCGGAACGAATTGGGATCCAGCAATTTAAAGTAAGATTGATAGAAATCATACGGAAGCTTTTTGGTACAGCCAAAATCAATTATTGCCACTTTGCCACCTTCCTGAATGATGAAATTTCCCGGATGAGGGTCGGCATGCAGGGTCTTAAGCTCGTGGATCTGGTATTGGTAAAAATCCCACAATGCCTGTCCCACCCGGTCTTTGGAATGCTGCGAGGGGTGCTGGGCGATAAACGGTCCCATATGATCACCGTGCATCCATTCCATGGTCAGGATGGTCTTGGATGACCACCGGGGGAAGTATTGGGGAAATTTAATGTTGTCGAGATCTCCGCACAATGATGACAGTTCCATGGACCGGCTTAACTCGTGGGTGTAGTCGGTCTCTTCCAACAGCCGCTCCTCAACTTCCTCCAGGTAGTGGTCAATTTCTACGGGATTCAATTTTAGCACATTTTTGGCCACTAGTGAGGCTACCTTTAAGTCGGATTTGACGCTTTCGGATACTCCGGGATACTGGATTTTTACCGCCAGATCCATACCATCTTTGGAGGCTTTATGAACCTGCCCCATGGATGCAGCATTTACCGCCTGTTTGCTGAACGAATCGAAAAAGGACAGGGGGCCGGCCTGAAATGATTTTTTGAAAGTATTGACCACCAATGGATAGGACAGCGGTGGTGTACTGTATTGCGCTTCGGCGAATTTGTTCAAATATTCAGCGGGTAAGGAATTGCTATCCAGGCTGAGCATCTGCGCCACCTTGAGGGCGCTGCCTTTGAGTTCCGCCAGTGAATCGAAAATGTCCTGAGCATTTTTTTGGTGCAGGATGCTTTCATTTGCCTGACCGGTCCACATTTTTTTGGCATAATGCTCCAGATAGTTCTTACTCACCTTGGCGCTGGTAGTGACGTATTTAGCCGCCCGCTTTACTTTACCGGTGGGTATTCGAGACTGTTCTTTCATGGTCAAAAAAGCATTTTTTTATTCCGGTAAATGAACCTGGTAAAAGCCACACCAGCGTCTACCGGTGTATAAGCCAATAGATCAAAAGCCAGATTGACCGCTCGTTCTATGGCTTCATCGATGGTAGCCTGATTCTCCTCCTGGTCGTTTTTCCAAACCCTGAGCAAGAACAGGCATTGCATCCACAGCAGGTCGGTGTAATAGGTACTGATCAGAGGACGTGTTTCCACTTCACCGTTTTCGATGCCCTGTTTTAGCAGCGATTTGATATGTTGACAAAAATGTGCTTTAAAATCCCTGAGGAACCCCGGGGTAGTACCGGGGATCATCCATCGGTTGAGGATCAATACCAGCGCGTGTCGGTTTTGGTTGAGCACCTGAACCAGTGTAAAGTAAATGGCCAGCAGTTTTTCACGTATGGTATAACCTTCATACTCCGCTTCAGCTATCAAGGACTTCATGGTAGCCTCCCACTGAAGTGTCCACAGCCAGCGCTCCAGTTCCCCAATATCAGCAAAGTGCCGGTAGAACTCCTCCTGATCTATAGCAGTGGCATCGGTGAAGCGGAAAACCCAGTTGGGAGCTTTCTCCAACCCGCCCAAATAGTTCAGATAGGTTTGCGCGATTTTATCTTTATCCAATAAACCATTAGTCTAGTTACTATTAGTTTAACTGAAACAGGTACTTAAAGATTTGAAAACAACAACTTTTTTCAGTTTTGAGCACTTAAAACTTCTCCGGCTCTGGCAAATCCCGTTTCACCACTGTTTAATACCTTCACTCCAAAGGTCTTTACCGGGTCGGGATAGCTGAATGCAAAGACAGACATGGACATCTGTGCCAGCACTACGATATCAATGGTACCTTTTGACATGGCATCCCTGATGGCATCGGCAATTACCTGGTTGTGTGCTTCAATTTTACCTTCACCTAATAATTCAAAAGCGGTCTCTACTGTGGCTCCCGCAAAATCGACTTTTTGGCCCAGACGATTGGCGGTTTCCATTAAAAGGTCCTGAGTGCTCTTTACGGTGGGACCATGGGTGGCTACTATCAAAATTTTACCCCCGCATTTAACCGCTTCCTCCATCATGGCCTGGTCTATCTGGATCACCGGCACATTGAATTGCTTCATGTGATCTGAAACCTGTGGATAAGCGCGGTTCATGGTACTGCAGGAAATTAATATGGCATCAACCTGGTAAAGCCGGTACAGGTCTTCTGCGTATTTGCAAAACAGATCAATATTGACTTGCGGGGGACAAGTTTCTCCCTGCTGGTAAGCTCGCATAAAATTTAGCTGAACAGCCTCATTTCCGGTGTTTAGAATTTTTACACCCGGAAGCATTTTTTGTCCGAAATAGGTGCTCCACAGGTTGGTCCAGCTGGCCGCATTCACCACACCCAGTCGTTTACCTGCCAACTCCGGAACTGATCCTTCTCTTTCTGAAAGTGTGGGCGTTCCGGTCACTTTCATATAATCACTAAATAGTTTTATCGGATCCATATCTTTAGTAATAATAACTTTCAGGGCCACCACTGCCATATGTCCCGGTTGCCTCCCATAATAATCAATTATTTCTTCAAATACTGAACCCGCTTGATTCTAAAGCATTTTCAACGGTGATTGCGCCTCCAGTTGCTATCGAGTCAACAAATAGCTAGTTTTAGCAAAACCTACAAACCAATGGAATCAACCCGGTTATATCTACCATTGCTTACAACTACCGTTTTTTTATTTGGCTGGATATTAGTCGTCAACGCCCAGGAAGACATACCACAATGGGACAAATATGAACTGACGTTCAATAGTACAGTTTCTTATGATGATCCGGTTTACCAGGTCAAAGACTTTTCAGCGGTGTTCACTTCGCCTACCGGCAGAGCGCTTAGGGTCAATGGATTTTGGGACGGGAACAGCACCTGGAAGATTCGTTTCGCTCCCGATGAGATAGGGACCTGGAACTACCTCACCACCTGCTCCGATACCCTCAACCAGGGCCTGCACCAAAAGTCAGGTACCTTTAACTGTGTAAAGAACCCCAGCCAACTGGCACTTTATCGGCATGGAACTATCTCCCATCGGCCAGGAAATTACTACCTGACCCACCAGGACGGGACTCCATTCTTCTGGGCGGCTTGTACTGCCTGGAATGGTGCTCTTAAATCAACCGATCGGGAATGGCACAAATACCTCCGGCACAGGGTGGACCACAACTACAACACCATACAGTTCGTGACTACCCAGTGGCGGGGTGCGGATCAGAACAGTCAGGGGCAGAAAGCATATCAGGGTAGTGGAAAAATCACCATCAATCCGGAGTTCTTTCAGCATTTGGATAAAAAGGTGGATGAGATAAACGAATATGGCCTGTTGGCGGCTCCAGTGGTTTTATGGGCCCTTCCCAGGGGAGAGGGCCGAGAACTGAGTCCGGGATACCATTTGCCGGTTGATGAAGCGGTTTTGCTGGCAAAGTATATTGTAGCCCGTTACGGTGGGAACCAGGTGGTATGGCTGCTGGGAGGAGATGGACAATATTATGGTGAGTTGGAAGACCGCTGGAAAACCATTGGGCGCAGAGTTTTTGGTAATATTCATCATGCCCCGGTATGTTTGCATCCTCATGGCCGCTCCTGGATCGGGGACCTTTATGCAGAAGAGGAGTGGATGGATATTGTTTGCTACCAGTCCTCTCATAGTAATTCGGCTGGCACAGTTGATTGGATCAACAAGGGGCCCATAGCTTCCAGATGGGATAAAATTCCCCCGCGACCAATTATCAATATGGAACCCAATTACGAAGAAATTCATTTTACCATAACCGCAGAAGATGTTAGAAATGCCTCTTACTGGAGTGTGTTTGCTACACCGCCATCAGGTATTACCTACGGAGCCAATGGCGTTTGGCCCTGGATAAGAGAAGGGGAGCTTATTTTAAATCACCGTCAAACTGAAGCCAGTACCTGGGAAAAAAGTATTGATTTTCCCGGTAGTATTCAGATAGGATATCTCGCTAAATTTATGGAACAGTTCGATTGGTGGAAATTAAAACCAGCCCAGCAGTTGTTGGTACACCAGCCGGGTGAGGAAGTGTACAATGAATTCATTTCCCTGTTGAGCTATGACGACTACAGCACCATTCTGGCCTATTTACCACAAGATGGGCAACTTCAGATACGGAATCCGCTAAACCTAAGTTACCAGGCACGATGGTTTAATCCGGTAACCAATCAGTATCAGCAGGCTAACCTGGACTTAAAAGAGGGGTTTATTGAGGTGGTATCCAACTTCCAAAATGACATGTTACTGGTACTGATTAAAAATTAAGGTTTGGTTTACCGGCTGAAATGTGAATAACAGTTGAAAATATGCCTTAACTTAATGAAAGTAACCTTATCTTTACACTAGATTTGACTCCGTCACAGACTATAACAGCCTATCATCCCCTGCTTTCCCAAATTGCTTTGCGAATGGTAGGTTCACTGGCTGACGCTGAAGACATTGTGCAGGACACCTTTGTGAAGTGGCTTTCCATCGACCACCAGAAGATTCAAAACACCAAGGCTTACTTGATAAAAGCGGTAACCAATAACTGTATTAATCACCTGAATACACTGGTCCATAAAAGGGAGCAATACCTGGATCATTTTAACCTGGGTGAGATGGCCCATAGGTATATGGATTTCGATCTTTCCAAAATTGATCTTGATACAGAAATCGCCGCTGCACTGGCTGTGGTCCATAAAAAACTGGCTCCTTTAGAACGGGCCATTTTTCTTCTCAGGGAAGTTTTTGATTTTGAATACGAAGATTTGCAATTTCTTTTCGACAAAAAAAAAGATAATTGTCGCCAGATTTTTTCCCGGGCAAAGGAAAAGTTGAACAAGACCACTTCCGATCTAAAAATTGATATATCCATCCCTTCAAATATCCTCGGCAATTTTGCCAATGCCTGTAAATTAGGAGTCTCTGCGGACTTTCTAAACGACCTAAAAAAGGATGTGGCTCTAAAATTGAACTCTTCATTTTAAAAATATTTAGGTCATACTGTCACAAAGTGGATCCAGGATGGTCTACATAATTAAAGGCGCAAAGTGCTGCTGGTTTAAACTAACGCAATATTTTCAGAATGGTTATTCTAATCTTTTTTATAGTGCATTGGTATATGTCACTGTTTTTTCAAACCTTTTTCCTCCACCGTTATGCTGCCCATGGCGCCTTTACCATGTCAAAATTCACCGAAAAGGTGGTTTTTGTACTCACTTGGATATTTCAGGGCAGTAACTATCTGAGTGCCTATGGCTATGGCATTATGCACCGTATGCACCACGCTTACGCTGATACACCCCAGGACCCTCATTCGCCGAAATACGACGAAAGCATTTTCAAAATGATGTGGAAAACCAAATCCATTTATTCGTCGATCACCAATAAAACCATGGAGGTGGATAAGCGATTTTTGAAAAATATCCCGGAATGGCCGACATTTGACCGGTTTGCCCGTTCCTGGTTTTCCCGGATAGCCTGGGGAGCCGCCTATACCCTGTTTTACTGGCATTTTGCAACGGTCTGGTGGCTGTGGTTGCTACTGCCCATCCAATTCCTGCTTTCACCAATTCACGGTGCCATTATTAACTGGTTTGCCCACAAATACGGCTACCGGAACTTTGAAGTTGCGGATACCTCAAAAAATTTCCTGCCCTTTGACTTCCTTATGATGGGAGAGAGTTATCATAACAACCACCACAAGTACGGATCCAGAGCGAATTTCGGTGGTATCAGGTGGCATGAGATAGACCCTACCTACTATGTGATAGTTTTATTGGACAAGGTGGGTGTGGTTAAAATGGCCAGGCAGAAACAGATATCAATAGCTTCTAAACAAGCGGCCTGATTGACCCAGGGGCCGATGGCACCCATGAATATAACGGCCATTGTATTTAGCATAATAGCGACTTGTTTGCTGTATGTATTTGCAGCTTGTCAACCCCCAACGAAAAGTCGGGAATCCCTGTCTTTCGAGCCGAAGTTCACCGATTTCAGTATTAACACCAGTGTCCGGGCACTACAACTGGGGAGAGAAGAAGAGGTGTGGTTTGCCGGTAGCAGAGGAATTTATGGTACTACCCGCGATGGCGGTATAAACTGGGAAATTGACAGTATCACCGGCTATGATCCCACCCTGGAGTTCAGGTCCATTGCGGTAACTACAGAATCGGTTTTTTTACTTAATGCAGGGTCACCCGCATATCTTTTTATGTCTTCCGATGAAGGCAGGCACTGGGAAACCGTTTACCAGGATGATCATCCCGATACCTTCTACGACTCCATGAAGTTCTGGGATGATAAGAACGGCATTGCTATGGGTGACCCGGTGCAGGGATGTCTGTCGGTAATTGTTACCGAGGATGGTGGAAAAAACTGGCGCAAACTGGATTGTGCCATTCTGCCGCCAACCGATACTGGTGAAGCTGCATTTGCTGCCAGTAACACCAACATAGCTTTGTACGGCCAGCATGTTTGGTTGGCTTCAGGGGGAAGCAAAGCCAGGATTTATCACAGCGAAGACAGAGGGAAAACCTGGAGTGTTTATCCCACCCCAATGAATCAGGGAGGAAAGATGACCGGTATTTTTTCGGTAGACTTCTACAATCAGCATTTGGGCATTGCTTTCGGAGGTGATTGGGAGAACAAGTCGAATAATACCGGCAGTAAGGCCATTACCCGCGATGGAGGACGCAGCTGGCAGTTGGTGAGTGACGGAAGCGGCCCGGGCTACCGGTCTTGCGTGCAATATGTGCCGGGGTCACAAGGTGCACAAATAATTGCTGCTGGAACTCCGGGTATCGCATATTCGGGAGACGGAGGCCAAACCTGGCAACAGGTTGAGAAACCCGACATTTATACGGTACGGGTAGCAAATAACGGACAAACGGCCTGGCTAGCCGGAAAAAATATCATTGCCAAAATGGACTGGTAATGGTTAGTTACCTGCTGGCATAGTTACCGGATAGTCTTCCGCTTTCCATTGAGAAAATCCGCCGGTCAGATCATAAATCTCAGTAAACCCCAGATCTTTCAATAAAGTGCTGGCCTGGCCGCTGCGCTTACCGGCACCGCAGTACACCGCTACTGGTTTAGAGCGGTCCAGTTGGCTGATGGCTTCCTTAAAACCGGGGCTCCGGAAATCAATATTTTGGGCTTCGCCAATCTTGCCTTCAGAAACCTCCTGGGGAGTGCGGACATCTACCAGTTGCAGATTGTCGTTCTCAATAAGTTCGCTCAGTTGTTGATTGCTGACGGGCTTAACCTGGGCCATACCCTGACAGGCACCCAGTAACAGCACCACCATCGAAAAGCAAAAACCAAGATTTCTCATATCTCAAGCTATTTATAAGTATTTCTTTAAAATTCTTATACCCTCATGTATGGCGTCCCGACCACTGGACTCAATGCCATACCATCCGGTGTATCCGGCCTGCTGACTTATTTTTATCATTTCGGCGGTTTCCGCTTCAGTGGGTTGGTTTCGATAGGATTGACCAAAGGCATAGGGGATGGTCTTTTTCAAATAGGTCACATTGTCAAAGTCGTCGCTGGGGCCTCTCCAATCAGGATAGGTGCCGAAAAACGGGTCGTTTACCGCTTTGATCAGTTTCACCATCCAGTCGGCATCATTACTGACCCTGCCGTGATTTTCAATGGAAACCTTAATGTTGGCTGGTTTGGCATATTCCAAAAGCATCAGGTATGATTCTATTGCCCACTTCAACGCTTTCTCCGGGTCGGCACCCTGGGGCGCCCTGCAGTTGGTCCGGATGGCGTGGCATCCCAGATAGTTGGCAATGTCTATCCATTTCCGGTGATTAATGACGAACTGTTTCCGCAATTCCTTGGTGGGCTCAGCCCCGTCACCCTCGGCATCCACCATGATCAGAACCATTTCCACTCCCTGATCTTTGGCGTTTTGTTTCAGTTCGTTTAAGTAATTTACGTGTGGCACCTCGAATAAGGTATTTACAAACTCAATACCGTTAAGATCAAACACTTCACGGGCAATTCGGGGAAAGTCGAGGTTCTTCCATTTCCCCTCTCTCATTTCATCGACCAGCGCCCATTGCGCCAAAGATATATCATCTTTTTTCATACTTGTTATGTTGTTTTGCTTGCCTAAACTTGTTAAACCCGGTGTTAATGAGGCAGCTCCCAGGGCCAATGCCGATTGCTGCAGAAAACGCCGCCGGCCCCGTCTGTGGCTGTCTGTGCTACTAGT
>JAUIKU010000104.1 GCA_030430675.1 Bacteroidia bacterium
TACGCATCGTCATTATCCCTCAGATCAAATATTGTTTGAAGATTTTACCGAAAAAACCGGGATTGAGGTGAACATAGTAAATGCCAGTGCCGATGAACTGATCAATCGTATGGAGATGGAAGGTGAGGCATCTCAGGCAGATGTTCTGATTACCGTAGATGCCGGCCGGCTACACCGCGCCAAACAAAAGGAACTATTGCAGCCGGTTCAAAGTGATATACTGCAGAGCAATATACCCGAGAACTTCAGGGATAATGAGGGCCATTGGTTCGGTCTAACCTATAGAGCCCGGGTGATCGCTTATTCTCTAGATCGGGTGAACCCCGATGATATTAAGGATTATGAAGGGTTAACAGACCCCAAATGGAAAGGCAAGATACTGGTAAGGTCCTCCGGAAACATTTATAACCAATCATTAATGGCATCTATTATTGCCTCAACCGGTTCGGAGAATGCCAGAAGCTGGGCTGCAGGGGTAGTGGCCAACATGGCCAGGGAGCCCAAGGGAAACGACAGGGACCAGGTAAAGGGAGTGGCCGCTGGAGTTGGTGATCTGGCGATCTTGAATACCTATTATATCGGTTTGTTATTAAATTCCGACAATCCCGAAGAAGTAGCAGCAGGAGAAGCCATCGGAGTGATATTCCCCAACCAGGAGGGCCGTGGTACCCATGTAAATGTAAGTGGGGCCGGGGTGGCCAGGCATGCCCCTAACCGTGAGAATGCAGTGAGGTTTATCGAGTTTCTCTCTTCCGATGAAGCCCAGAAGGTATTCGCAGAAGCCAATTTTGAATTTCCTGTTAAGCCAGGTACCGCCAAAGCCCCACTGTTGGAATCCTGGGGGACTTTTAAGATCGACGCCCTGGACCTGGGGAAGTTGGGTGATTACAACCGGGAGGCGGTGATGATATTTGACGAAGTAGGCTGGAAGTAAAATTTTGTATTGAATCGTCACCAAATTTGGCCACTACCCGGCAAGGGATACAACCTGTGGATAATAGCTGCACTGGCTACTATCTTGCTGATGGGAGTCCCGGTATATACCATAGTAACCGGCTTGTTCAAAGGACCCGGACCGTCATGGCCCCACCTGCAGCAATACCTGTTACCCGATTATATTGGAAACTCATTGCTTTTGGTGTTGGGCACCGGAGCCTTAACCCTACTCTGGGGGGTACCCACCGCATGGTTAGTGAGTACCGCCCAATTTCCTGGTCGTAGGTTGCTGGAATGGTTACTGATAATGCCCTTAAGCATTCCAACCTATATAATGGCGTTTACCTATGCCGGTATTTTTGATTATACCGGGTTTATTCAGACCGCCATACGGCAGCTGCTGGGCACCGAAATCCAACACATTGATATTTTAAATATTTACGGCGTGATGGTCATCATGTCTCTGGCACTTTATCCGTATGTATATGTAATTGCCAGAACCGCCTTTCTGGCTCGTTTCAGATCACTGATAGAGGCCAGTCAAACACTGGGTGCTTCCCGGGCCAGATCTTTTTTCAGGGTAGTGTTACCGGTTGCCAGACCGGGCCTGGTAGCGGGAATTGCCCTGGTGTCCATGGAAGTATTAAACGATTATGGAGCGGTAAAGTATTTCGGTGTTCCCACATTTACAACCGGCATTTTCAGAAGTTGGTTTGCCTATGAGGATATACAGGCGGCAATATATTTGAGTTCGCTGCTGCTTGTGGCGGTTTTCCTCATTTTATTCCTTGAGAAAAAGCAGCGCGGCCAGGAGCGATTCCATAGTAATGTTACCGTAGAGCGGCCACTGGACCGCCATAAACTAGCGAGGATACCGGCGGTTTTAGCCACTTTGTGTTGTGCCATTCCGGTTTTGCTGGGACTGCTAATTCCGGTATTGCAACTCTTGCTATGGGGAGTTTCTGGTTACGAATCCGCCGCTCACATCGATTTTATAAATACAGTGGTCAACAGTTTTTTACTGGCTCTGGCTGCGGCAGTGTCATGTGTGCTGGTCAGTTTGCTGTTGTTATCTGTTTCCAGGATGCGCAAAAATAGCATTTATCACAGCCTTATGAAGTTTGCCACCATGGGTTACGCTATCCCGGGAGCGGTAATAGCCATTGGCGTATTAGTGCCTTTTCTATTTTTGGATAAATCCACTATCGCCATGGTTACTGCATTTGGATGGGAGAACCCAGGGTTGATTCTGACCGGTACGGTACTGGGACTAATTTTTGCGTTTACCGTGAGATTTCTGGCGGTGGCATTTAACCCGGTGGAATCGGGCTTTGAGAAAATCAGCCAAACTGTTGATGAGGCCGCCAGTATTTTACAGGCCAGCCACTGGAAACGGTTATCTCAAATTAACATGCCCTTGCTGCGGGGAGCACTAGGCACTGCATTATTGCTGGTATTTGTAGATATCCTAAAGGAGTTGCCGCTGACACTGATACTGAGACCATTCAATTTTCATACGCTGGCCACCCGCTCCTTTGAATTGGCCAGTGATGAGCAGATGGCCGCTGCTTCCATCCCCAGCCTGGTAATAATCCTGGCAGGTATCATTCCCGTTTATATTTTAAACATATTAATTACCAGGAAAAGCCGCCAGTGAGCCTGTTAGAATTAAAGCAAGTTACCAAAAAGTACAGTACAGATGCTGTGGCTGTAAATAATGTTGATCTGACGGTACAACCAGGAGAGTTGCTGGCTTTGACCGGTGAAAGTGGTTGCGGCAAGACTACACTGCTGCGATTAATTGCGGGTCTGGAAAGGCCTGACCACGGGGAAATAAACCTGGATAATCATACGGTGGCAAGCAAACAGGTGTTTGTCCCACCCCAACAAAGACCGGTGGGACTGGTTTTTCAGGACTATGCATTATTCCCGCATATGAATGTAGCACAAAATATAAAGTTTGGGTTGAAGTCCTGGTCATCCGCCGAACGGAAAGAACGGGTCACAGAAATGCTGCACCTGGTCAATCTGAGCGGTCTGGAAAAGAGGTATCCGCACCAACTGTCAGGTGGTCAGCAGCAAAGGGTGGCAATTGCTCGCGCCCTGGCTCCCAAACCCAGGTTGTTGTTACTGGATGAGCCATTTTCTAACCTGGATACTTTGCTAAAGGATCAGGTAAGAGAGGATATTTCTACTATTCTGCGCAGGGCGGGTACTACCGCTATTTTGGTGACACATGATGTTCAGGATGCCATGTCAATGGCGGACAGGATCGCGGTGTTTAAAGAAGGCAGGTTATTGCAGATTGACCGTCCCAGGATCTTGTATCAACAACCACTGGATACTTACGTGGCATCTTTTTTCGGACGGGTGAACCTGATCCCGGTAGTTGGTACGGCATCTGGAGTTACTTCCGAAATAGGGCAGTTCTTCCTGGAAAATGCAGATGGAAAAACCGGATTCCTCTGTCTCAGGCCACAACAGATTAAAGTCAATTTGTCCCGGGAGACCGCGGCGTCTGCTGAGGTAATATCCGTAAAATACCTGGGAGATTATCAACAACTGGAGATTAGGTCCGGCAATTGCAGGTTATGCTGCCACCAGCCTTTGAGTGTTTCCTTTCACTCCGGTCAAACCATTCACCTGGATTTTGACCTGGAACAAGTGCATGTGATCTGGGTCGACAGTTAGCACTGTTTCAACCATAATGCCTATATTTAATTATGGGATCTCACCATCACCATACCAATGCTGTGGGTAACATCCGCACCGCATTTTTTTTGAACCTCACCTTTACCATCATTGAGATTATAGGTGGGTTCATGACAAACAGCATGGCCATTCTTGCAGATGCTCTTCATGATCTTGGTGATAGCCTGTCCCTGGGGTTGTCATGGTATTTAGAGAAATTCTCCACCAAGAAAAGAGATGCCCAATATACTTATGGCTATGGCCGGTTTTCATTACTTTCCGCCCTGATAAATGCAGTTGTTTTGATCAGCGGGTCCGTGATCATTTTAATGGAGGCCATTCCCAGAGTGATAGATCCGGTTCAGCCCAATACCGACGGCATGATTTTGCTGGCAGTGCTGGGCATAGTTTTTAACGGTATTGCGGTATTGAAGCTGCAGAAAGGTTCCTCGCTAAACCAGAAGATGGTAAGCTGGCATCTGTTGGAGGACGTAATAGGTTGGCTGGGAGTATTACTCATTGCGGTGATCATGCAGTTCTACCGGGCGCCTATACTGGATGGATTGTTCTCGGTGGCATTTACCCTCTTTATCCTGTACAATGTATTGAAAGTATTAAGGAAAACATTGAAAATATTCCTTCAGGGCAAGCCCGAAAATATGGATGTGGATAAGCTTACTGACGACCTTCAGATTATTCCCAATATAGTGTCCAGTCATGATTTGAGAATATGGAGCATGGATGGAGAACAGATCGTCATGACCCTGCATGTGGTAGTTCCGGAAGAAAGTACCAGGCAGGAAATAATAAAGGTTAAGGACCTGGTATTGTCAACAGCTCGTCAACATGGTATCAGTCATGTGACTACTGAGATAGAATATGAGGGAGAAGCTTGTGATTTAGTGCCTGTTTAATGCTCTGCATGAGTAGCACGCTCCATTAACCACTCCTCTGCGGCTTCCATGGAATCGAAGGATCGGAATTCAAAACCCAATATCCTGGACTCCAGATCACGGGTGGTAAAGTGTGCTGTTGTTTCTGGTCCCGTTACATTAGCAACGCACCGCAATCCAGCTTCCACCGCAATAGAAGCCCACTTGTTTTCGATAAATGGGTTGAGCTCAAATAGATTACCCTTGGATTGTCGACGGTCACTTAACACATAGCGACAGTTAACTTCCCGCAGAAAATGTACGTACTTGGTCATTATCCGCTTCAACTCCTCCACTTTCAATGTTCCAAACCATTGCACATGAATCCATGGCTTGTCATCCTCCTTTTTGACCAAAGCAAAGGTATTGCCCGAAGAATCAGTCAATTCAAAAGCTGTCATAAGATGTTCCCCTTGGGTGACCCATGATAAATGTAAATTATATATTGAAATAATACAAAATTATTGGTTTGTTTTTCAAATATTTATCACTTCAGGGTAAAATCGGCTGTTTATAACTTCTCTTACGTCCTATTAATAGGTATCTTACTATGTTGCAAAAAGGTGAATTGATTGAATTTCCTACAGAAATATACCACGGACGACTCCCGTTTTCTGGTAATTGACGGCTCACTGGTCCATTACCGCATTGAAGGTCAGGGCAGTCCTTTGTTATTAGTTCATGGTGCATTCTCCAGTTTGCACACATTTGATAAATGGACTCCGCTGCTTACCCGTCGTCATCAGGTGATCCGTCTCGACCTTCCCGGTTTTGGTCTTTCCGATTCCATGCAGGGGCATGATTATAGCATTAAAGCCCTGGTGAGATTTTTGACAAAGTTCCTTGACCAGATCGGTGTAGCCCAATGCAGTATTGCCGGCAGCTCGCTGGGAGGCTGGCTGGCCTGGGAAATGGCTTTGAGGCAGTCAAGCAAAGTAGACAAACTGATTTTGATTGCATCCGCGGGATTTATGGAGGAGATGAGCGTCCCATTGCCATTTAAGGTAGCGCGTACCCCGGTACTGGGCAAAGTGATGAAATATGCCATCAAAAAAAGCGTTTTGCGAAAATTTCTGAACCAGGTTTTTGTAGATCAGAAGCAGGTAACGGAGGAGTTGGTGGACAGGTATTATGACCTTATCTCCAAAGAAGGAAACCCCGAGGCATTTTATGCCCTGGCCAATGGACAATATAAAAGTCGTACCAACAAACTTAAGAACATTAAAGCCCCAACACTGATCATGTGGGGGGAGCAGGATGCCTGGTTGCCCATCGAAAATGGCTATTGGTTCCAGGTTTGTATTCCTAACTCTCAGTTGATCGTTTACGAAGGTGTGGGACATATACCCATGGAAGAAATTCCTGAAAGGACCGCTCGCGACCTGTTGAAATTCCTGTAATAGCAGTATTCCCTTCCGGATTAGTTGCCCGCCTGCTGGCAAAACTAAAATATCCTATAAACTGAAGTTCCCTGGGAGCTTGAGTTTACTCCTGACATTGTGTTTCTTTGTGCTGCAATTATTTAGGTATGACATCCGAGATTCAAAAAGAACGCTCCAATTTTTTGGAGGACATCATAAACAGGGACCTGGAAAATAACAAAAACCAGGGGAGGGTGCACACCCGTTTTCCTCCTGAACCCAACGGTTATCTGCATATTGGTCATGCTAAATCAATTTGCCTGAATTTTGGACTGGCTGCCAAATACGGAGGTTTGTGCAATTTGCGGTTCGACGATACCAATCCGGAAAAAGAGGAGGTGGAGTATGTGGAGTCTATCAAACAGGACATCCAGTGGCTGGGTTTCGACTGGGAAGATCGCCTGTATTACGCCTCTGACTATTTCGATGACCTGTATGATTTGGCGGTAAAACTAATAGAAAAGGGGTTGGCCTATGTGGATGACCAAAGTGCCGAGCAAATCAGTGAAGGGCGTGGTACACCCACCCGGCCAGGAAAAGAAAGTCCCTGTCGCAACCGTACCGTGGAAGAAAATATTGCCCTTTTTGCCGGTATGAAATCCGGTGATTATCAGGAAGGAACCAAGGTGTTGCGGGCCAAGATCGACATGGCATCTCCAAATATGCATCTGCGGGATCCTATCATGTACCGCATACGTCATACCCCACATCATCGCACCGGCGACCAGTGGTGTATCTACCCTACTTATGATTGGGCGCATGGGCAGTCAGACGCCCTGGAAAAGATCACTCACAGTATTTGTACCCTGGAGTTCGAAGTACACAGACCCTTGTATGAATGGTTTATTGAGCAGCTGGAGCTTTATCCATCCAGACAGTACGAGTTTGCCAGGCTCAACCTGGGATATACAATAATGAGCAAGCGAAAGCTGTTGCAGCTGGTTGAGGATTCGGTGGTAAACGGCTGGGATGACCCACGCATGCCTACCATCAGCGGCCTTCGTCGCAGGGGTTATACTCCTGAGTCCATACGAAATTTTTGCGATCGTATCGGAGTGGCCCGGCGGGATGGAGTTATTGATGTGGCCTTGCTGGAATTCAGTGTTCGAGAGGATCTCAACGCCAGAGCTCCCCGAAGATTTGGTATCCTGCAACCGTTGAAACTGGTTATAACCAATTATCCCGAAGACCGCGAAGAATGGCTTCCGGCGGTAAACAACCCGGAAGATCCCGATGCAGGGACCAGGGAGATACCTTTTACCAAAGAGCTATATATAGAACGATCGGATTTCATGGAAGACCCTCCCCGCAAATTCTTCCGGCTGGGACCTGGTCGTGAAGTGCGTTTGAAATACGGCTATATCATTAAATGTGACGACTTCCGGAAGGATCCTGAAACGGGGGAGGTGACTACGATTTTCTGTAGCTACGATCCCGCCACCAAAAGTGGGTCAGATACCAGCGGTAAGAAAGTGAAAGGGACGTTGGGTTGGGTTTCCGCTGCTCACGCCCTGGATGCAGAAATCAGATTGTACGATCGTCTGTTTCTGGATGAGGATCCCGATGGACATCAGGACAAAGAATTTAAAGACTTTCTGAATCCGAAGTCACTGGAAATTGTGACTGGAAAAGTGGAATGTAATTTCCAGGAGGTTGAACCTCTTGACTTTTTTCAATTTGAGCGACAGGGGTATTTCAATATTGACCCTGACTCAAAGACCGATGCACTGGTATTTAACCGAACAGTCACCCTGAGGGATGACTGGGCCAGAAAACAGCGCCAACAATAGTATTAGCGGTTTTTCTCGGCCTTCTCTAACCAAACACCGATAACTGCACTTACTGCCAGTAGCACCAGGAAAAACATCGAACCAACAACTCCCATAATGTACATTGTTTTTGTGTATTACAAAGATAAAAACATTAAATGCCTTCAAACAAGGAAATGAGCTAAAAGCGCAAATTAATTACTAAAAGTTACTTCAGTAACTAAAAGCCACTTCCTTGATTGTCAGGGTGGTAAATAGACCATAATATTGTATCACAAGCATAGCTTATTTCATAGTTTAATTTTAAGGGTGTTAAACAGGAAATCCTTACCTATTGCAGGTAAGGATTCCTTTTTTTAAGAGCGGGAGAATCGGCACTGCCAAACTTTATTTGCATCGATACCGTTACTTATTATAGCCACATGCCCTAGATTATGAAAAAGTTAATTCCCATTCTATTCCTGGTAGTTATTTCTGCAGCTTGTACCAAGCAAAAAGAATCGCTGCGAGCAGACGTGTCACTAATCAACCTGGTAAATGACCAGTCTCTGGAACAGGCCACATTTGCCGGCGGGTGTTTTTGGTGTACAGAGGCGGTATTTGAAAGGGTCAGGGGGGTTGAGGATGTGATATCGGGATATACCGGTGGGACCCAAAAAAACCCAACCTACAAGCAGGTGAGTTATGGCAAAACAAACCATGCCGAAGCAGTACAGATCTACTTTGACCCATCACAAATAAGTTACCGGGAACTGGCAGAAATTTTCTTTGCCACTCATGACCCCACTACCTTAAATCGCCAGGGACCGGATATTGGCAAGCAGTACCGTTCGGCGGTATATTATCACGACCAGGAGCAGAAGCAAATCATCACTGCATACATAGCCGAGCTCACTAATAACAAAGCCTATGCCGACCCTATCGTTACAGAAGTGGAAGCTTACACGGTATTTTATCCGGCGGAGGATTACCACCAGGATTATTATCAGAAACATCCGGACCACCCCTATATCCAGGCTATCGCCAAACCCAAGGTGGATAAGTTTAAGAAAAGGTTCAAAGATAAGTTAAAAACCACCTCCTAAGAGTATAGTCTTCTCAATCACCTGGTTGCATTATCCAATGAGCTTGCATCTGCTGTAAACGGATGGAAGCACCCAATTCGTAATTCATCATTTGTAATTTAAAAAAGGAGTCTATCTTTGGCTCTAGAAAATGAACGTTTCAATAGTTGGGTTGGGGTTAATCGGAGGTTCCATGGCTTTGGACCTGAAAGCAAGGGGTTTCGCTACCGAGATCATTGGGGTTGACATCAATGAACAGCATTGTCGCCAGGCACAAACCATGAAACTGGTGGATATAATTCTTCCTCTGGACCAGGCAGTAGCGCAAAGCGAATTAGTGATATTGGCAGTACCCGTTCACCATATTGTGGGGTTATTGCCGGAGGTTTTAGACCTGGTACAGCAACAGACCGTAATGGATGTTGGATCCACCAAACAACGAGCTGCTGAAGCTGTCAAGACCCACCCTAAAAGACAGAACTATCTGGCTACCCACCCTATGGCAGGAACGGAATTCTCCGGACCTCAGGCGGCGGTACCCAACCTGTTCCGGGGCAAGGTCACCATATTTTGTGATGTGGAGTTAAGTAGTGAAAATGCCATAAACACCGGCACGGCATTATACAACTGCCTGGAAATGCCCATCATTGAGATGAATAGTGAGGAGCATGATTTGCATGCGGCCTATGTTTCGCATATTTCTCATATCAGTTCTTTTGCCCTGGCCTTAACGGTTTTGAGAAAAGAGAGGGACACGGAAAACATTTTTAACCTGGCCAGTGGAGGATTTGATTCTACGGTAAGGCTGGCCAAGAGTTCTGCAGCCATGTGGACACCAATTTTTACTCAGAATGCCCCCAATGTGCTCAATGTATTAGATACATATATCCGTGAGCTGAACCTGTTTAAGAAGGCCATAGAAAACCGGGATGCTGAAGCACTCAATGAGTTTATCGCAGAAGCCAATAAAATACGGAAGATCTTGAAAGATCCGAATTCAAACCGTCAGTCCTGAATTCGTAATTCGTAATTAAATAAATTAATGAGGGTCCATATGTATGGTCAGTACCGGGACCTGTGAATCCCTCACCAGGCGCTCGGATAATCCTCCCACGAATAGGTGCATCAGTCCTCTACGGCCATGATTTACCGAGGCGATAATGTCTGCGTTTTTTTGCTGGGCAAATTCCAGGATGGTTTGCTCGACTTTGGCTCCTTTGATGGGGTTTATGGTAAGCTCGGGAACCTGATGTGGCGTTTCGTGCTCTTCCGCAAAAGCCTCCATTTTTTTGCGAACCCTTTCGGGATCATCGTTACTTACATGTACCATATGAACGGTAGCTCCATAAAAGGTGGCAAATTTTTCAATTTGATCCACACCTTCTTTGGCTACGGTCTTAAGATCGGTAGCAAAAACGATATTCTTAACCTGGAAGTTTTGCAAAGGTTCCCGGATAGTCAAAACCGGAATATGAGTGATTCGAATCACTCGTTCCGTATGGTTTCCTTCAAAATATTCGGTAAGCGTATTTTCACCGCTGGTGCCCATCACTACCATATCGCAATTCAGTCGTTCTGCCAAATGATTAACTCCCTCTTCCACGTCATCTATTTCAATGAACGGGTATACCGGTACATCACCGTGCTGGTGTTTGGCAATCAGGCTTTTCAGTCGCTTTTCATTCGTTCGGTGTAATTCAAGGATATATCTGTCCTCTTCAGAAACATATTCATCCGACATCCCACCACCCATGGAACTGAAAGAGTAGTTCTTGAAAGCCGATATTACATTAAGAAGAAACACCGCCCCATTGGTCTTTCTGGCAATATCCAGAGCGACATCGAGAGCGTACTCAGAAAGCTTGGAGAAATCGGTTGGAACGACTATTTTATACATATCTGCTGGCTTTTAGCGAAATAAAAAAATTCCTTTATTTAACACCTTAAAAGTACACAATTAATAGTACTTTTCTAATAATACAAAGTTTACCCATTAATTTGATAATATCAGATTGATATTCCCGGATACATTGCTGATGTAATATTATCCCAATTTAGTTGGGCATTTCAAATGGATTCCTCTTCATCGGCGGATCTATTTGACTCCGCCACCGCTATAGTCCCCAGTCCCTTAACCTTGTCATCCACATGTTGAGGATTTCCTTTGTATTTAATACTACCTATACCATTAACGCGGGCTTGCAGATTTTCTTTTACATTAATTTCAACACCTCCCATACCGCTGACAGTTACCTTGCAAGATCTGCTTTCCAGATCAAAAGCTTCCAGGTTACCAACACCGTTTAGTGATAAGGTCTGGTTCTCGGCATTTCCGCGGAGTTTTACCGACCCGGCGCCGGCCAGCATTACCTCCAGGTCACTAACATCTAACTCCACATCGATCAGGCTCGCCCCGGGGATCTCCATTTCAAACCGGGAGGAAACTATGGGCCCGTCGGTATTTATCACCGACGCCCCAATTGACTTGAGCGCACTGAGTTCCTGGTAGGTAATAAAGATCTTAATCCCTTCCCGGCTTTGGATCTTTTTACTGGAGGTAACCACCAGCACTTCGTTTTCAACTTCCGTGTCGATGTACTCCAGTAAATTGCTGTCTGTCACGATTACTATCTGCTCTTTACCCCCTTTTTTAAGGCCAATTTCAAAATTACCGGTAAGATGTACTTCGGTGAATTCTTCTAAAATGCGTTTTTGGGAAGTGATTTCTCCATTGCCTTTCTCAAAGTTCAAATGGCTACAGCTTATCATAGCCATGCAAAACAGACTTAACCAGGGCATATATTTCATGGAAAATCCCAATTTAGTTAGCATAGATAAGATACATAAATTACTATGAAATATCTTTGTTCTTTGATTAATTCTGTACCATCCTGTATTTTTGGCCAACTTTTAACCACCTAACATGCAACGAGATCAGCAAGTTTTTGAACTAATAGAAAAGGAGCGGCAGCGACAGGAAAACGGGATAGAGTTGATTGCTTCGGAAAATTTTGCCTCTCCCCAGGTAATTGAAGCCATGGGAACGGTGCTGACAAACAAATATGCCGAAGGACTTCCCGGAAAACGATACTACGGTGGTTGTGAAATAGTAGATGAAATTGAACAGTTGGCTATCGATCGCGCCAAAGAATTATTTGGGGCGGCCTGGGTCAATGTACAACCTCATTCCGGGGCCCAGGCCAATGCGGCAGTGATGCTGGCCCTGATCAATCCGGGGGATACCATACTTGGGTTTGACCTTTCACATGGTGGACATCTTACCCATGGCTCACCGGTAAACTTTTCAGGGAAACTTTACAAACCTGTATTTTACGGGGTGGATCCGCAGACCGGTACCATCGACTGGGATGAGCTGGAACGCACCGCACTCCGGGAAAGACCCAAACTGATCATTGGTGGGGCCTCCGCCTACAGCAGGGACTGGAATTATCAAAGGATGCGGGAGGCTGCAGATAAGGTAGGGGCCATTTTAATGGCCGATATCGCCCATCCTGCCGGACTAATTGCCAGAGGTTTGCTGGATGATCCCCTGGAATACTGTCATGTAGTGACCACCACAACCCATAAAACACTTAGAGGTCCCCGGGGTGGTATGATTATGATCGGTGAGGATTTTGAGAATCCAATGGGGTTCAAGACTCCCAAGGGCGCAATTCGAAAAATGTCTTCCGTACTGGATTCGGGAGTATTTCCAGGGACCCAGGGTGGTCCGCTGGAGCATGTGATTGCCTCCAAGGCGGTGGCCTTCCAGGAAGCACTGAGCGATGAATACCTTGAATATGTGATCCAGGTGAAAAAAAATGCAGCGGCCATGGCGCATGAATTTAAAAGCCTCGGATACAAGATCATTTCCGATGGCACCGACAATCATCTGATATTGATTGATTTACGATCCAAAGATCTCACGGGTAAACTGGCTGAAGAGACATTGATCAAAGCCGATATTACCATCAATAAGAACATGGTCCCTTTCGATGACAAATCGCCATTTGTCACCTCGGGAATGCGCCTGGGTACTCCGGCAGTTACTACCAGGGGAATGAAAGAAGACGATATGACCAGGACAGTAAGATTGATCGATAAAGTACTAAGTCACCACTCAGACGAAAAGATTATTTCTTCGGTGAAAGAGGAGGTGAATCAATGGATGGCCAAATTCCCACTTTACCAGAGCTAGCCGGTGGAAAAAGAAATGTCCTTCCTGGATCATCTGGAGGAGTTGCGCTGGCACCTCATCAGGTCCATATCTTCCATTGTAGTATTTGCGGTGGTGGCTTTTTTGTCCAAGGACCTTATTTGGGATTCCATAATACTGGGGCCTTCAAAGCCCGATTTCTGGACCTACCAGGCAATCTGCCAACTGGGACAGAAAATCGGTTTAGAGGCTTTTTGCATAGAGGAGTTGCCGTTTATCATACAAAGCCGTCAGATGACCGGGCAATTCACCATGCACATTCTCTCCTCACTGGTAATAGGACTGTTGTGTGCATTCCCTTATGCATTTTGGGAGATGTGGCGCTTTATCCGGCCTGGGCTTTATGAAACGGAACAAAAACTTTCCAGAGGGGCTACTTTTTTTGTCAGTTTATTATTTCTCACCGGGGTTTTATTCGGTTATTTTATTGTAACACCACTGGCGGTGAACTTTTTGGGCAATTACCAGGTGGCAGAATCCGTTCTCAACGAGTTTGATATAATCTCATACGTCACTACGGTTGCTACCCTGGTACTGGCATGTGGGTTGATGTTTCAATTACCAATTGTAGTGTTTTTCCTTACCAAAGCCGGATTGGTTACTCCCGAATTGATGAAGACCTACCGCCGGCATGCCATAATAGTCATATTAATAACCGGGGCAATCATTACCCCCCCAGACCCTATCAGCCAGATCCTGATCGCTTTGCCATTGGTATTCCTTTATCAAATAAGTATCTTTATTAGCAGAATGGTATTGAGAAAAACAGAGGAGTCCGAGGCCATCACCACCACCGAAAACCAGTAATTATGAAATTAGCCATTGGCGGAGATCATGCGGGATTTGATTATAAGCAACAAATATTTCAGGAGTTAGCCCAGCAGGGCTATGAGATAGAAGATTTTGGCACCCACCAACCGGACTCTGTGGATTATCCGGATTTTGCACATCCGGTAGCCTCATTCGTTGAGGCAAACCCCGAGAGTAAGGGCATTCTGGTTTGTGGCAGTGGCAATGGAGTAGCCATGGTAGCCAATAAACATGCGGGGATCAGGGCCGCACTTTGCTGGAATGAAGAACTGGCCAGTTTGGCCCGCAAGCACAATGACGCCAATATCTTGTGCATACCAGCGCGATTTGTTTCACCACAAATGGCCAGTTCGATGATCAGTACATTCCTTTCCCAGGAGTTTGAAGGCGGCAGGCATGCCAACCGCGTGGGTAAGATCAGTTGCTAGACTTCAGAATATAGGTATCATCTTGTCGCCGGTACCGCGCAGCAATGGTGGGCATACGGTCAAACAGGGCAGGAACCAGGTTTTTCTGATCTATTATAACTTCAGGTGTGTCCTCACTCAGGTTGTGATAGATAAGGGATAGATTATCAAAGGCATCGGGTTGCTCCAACTGCTCTCTGGAAAGATTCCAATTGAGATAGGGAGTAGCGGGATAAGCATGGAGATAGGCAGCCGGATCTTCTCCCACAATCAGTAGTTTCCTGCCTTCGACCAGGGTATCCCACCTGCTGGGTTGTAAAATAAGTGACTGAGTTTCCAGCCATCCGGCTGGGACCATTACCCGGTAAAGTGCGCCGTAGTTTATGGTTAAATAGATTGCCACAAATCCTGTAAATACTAATTCTGCCAGAAATCGTCTCCTGATCAACAGGAAATAGTGACTGACGAAGAATGCCACCGGTGCGGCAAAAACCATTAATCCATGTGGTATTCGCTCCCGGCTCAGAAAGGTCATTACCAGTCCACCCACAAAAAATAGCAGCATAACCAGCATGTAATTTGTCTGGTGATTGTTATACCGCCCCCGGGCGTATATTTTGGCCCAGGAGAGCACCATTAATACTCCGGCGGTAAATGAAATCACCAGGATGGTTCTCAGGTTTACCAACTGGTCAAGAGGGCTTGATCTCCAGGTAAAGAAATAGCTGTCAAGAAAGTTGATCAAAGCCCCGTGCCAGAAAAAGTATATACCTACCAGAACTACCGGGAATAAGAATCCAAATATTAGTAGTACGTACTTCTTGAAAGACATACTGCTGTAGAGCCCCAGCGCCAATATTGAAATTGGCAAATATGCCAGTGAAGGCAGGTAAAGCAGCGCTGACAGGCCCAGGGCCAACCCGATGTTTAGAAACTGTTCGTCCTTTGATTTAACGGCGATATGACGAAAAATACCATTGATCACATATAGCAGAAAAACACCGCTCATAAGTGCCGGTGAAAGGGTGAAAAAGTCGAAAAAAGCACTCATTAATATCAGGTAGATCAAGGCTGGTACATAGGTGTTTTCCTTATAGGCTTTATTGGAGATCAATAACTGGTTAAAAAGATAACAATGCAGGAACAATACCAGGGCGGCCAAAATCTGGTATCCCAATTGAGTACGGCCACCGATAGTATCAATTAAAGCATAAACCAGGGCGGATAGAGGTGCTATGTCGTCCCAAACATCCAGATATAAGATCCTGCTGAAAGAGATGGATTCACCCACCAACATCCAGTTTAATTCCGGAACAATCAGAGGCATATCACCCAGATAGAAAGGTAACCTGATTAGAATGATGAGTAAAAAAATACCTATTAAGCGATAGGGATCGTTGATTCTAAAAAATGCCAGCAAGGATAATTAAGGTTAGTTCTGTCCTTAGGAGAGAATCTTTAAATTTGACTAATAATGAAGAAAATACAAAATTAATACAATATTTACAGTATGAGAGAAAGTAAGAGGCAGCTTAAGTTCAGTCGGCAATTACAAAAAGACTTAAGTGAAATATTTCAACTGAAACTCAGCAACGTTATTAAAAATACCCTGGTTACCATTACCAGGGTAGAGGTAAGTCCTGATCTGAGCGTGGCAAAAGTATTTATCAGTGCTTTCGGCAGTGATCAGAAACAAAACGCTGTTGACCAGATCAATCAACACAAAAGTGAACTTCGCAGGGTGCTGGGCCACCGCATTGGCAAACAGGTAAGGAAAGTGCCCGAATTGATTTTCCTTGAAGATCACGGTTCGGAACACGCCTCCCATATCGATGAAATACTGTCCAGACTGGATATACCACCTCAATCAGAATAGATATTGAATACCTCCTTCTTCCTGGCCAAGAGGTACTTCCTCTCTAAAAAGAAGAGGAACTTCATACATGTGATTTCCCTGATTTCCATGCTGGGAGTGGCGTTTGGCACTGCTGCTCTGGTAATTGTACTATCGGTTTTTAATGGTTTGGAAGACCTGATCAGGTCCTTGTACAGTTCGTTTGATCCCGAGGTTAAAATCGAGGCAGCGGAAGGCAAATGGTTTGAGAGCTCCGATGAGTTGCTGGCTAAAGTAAAACAGGTGCCCGGAGTAGCGGTGGTTAGTGAAATAATTGAAGACAATGCACTGATAAGATATCAGGAGAACCAAATGGTGGCCAGGATCAAAGGAGTAAGCACCAATTTTTTGGAGCAGCAACGTTTGGACAAAGTGATTATTCACGGAGAGCCACAACTGAAAAAGGGGCAGGTAAATTATGCCATACTGGGTCTGGGTGTTTCCCACCGACTGTCTATTTCCCCTAAAAATGAGTTTTCCTTATTACAGATTTACTATCCAAAAAACGTTAGGGCCTCCAGTACCAATCTCACCAATATGTATGCCCAGAAAGCCATTTTACCGGGAGGGATATTTGCTATTGAGAAGCAGTACGACGAGCAGTATCTTTTTGTACCTCTTGACTTTGCCGCTGAACTATTTGATTACGGTCCCAAAAGAACATCGTTGGAAGTCAAAATAGCAGAGGGCTACCGCATGCTGGATGTACAACAGGGGCTTATCGAAACCCTGGGAGATGATTACTTAATAACCAATAAAGACCAGCAACACCCCAGTTTGTTTAAGGCAATCAAAATCGAAAAGCTTTTCTCTCTGGTCACTTTCTTTTTTATCCTGGCTTTGGCTTCACTTAGTATTTTCTTCACGTTGAATATGCTGGTGATCGAAAAGCAAAAAGATATTTCGGTGCTGATGGCTTTAGGTGCTTCCAACAGACTGATCAAATCAGTTTTCTGGTTCGAAGGGGCCATTATAAGTCTAACCGGGGCCACAATTGGACTTTTACTAGGATTAATAGTATGCAGTATCCAGATAAACTTCGGTATAGTATCCATGGGCATGCAAACAAGCGTGGTTAGTGCCTACCCGGTAAAAATGCAATTCTTGGACTTTTTGTATACCGCAATCTGCGTGATTATCATTACATTTTTGGCCAGTTACCGCCCGGCTTCGGTTGCAGCTAAAACCGAAGTAATTCCCCATCTGTAGCAGCTTATCAATGTAACTTTTTTTTCCCATAACTGGATTTTTTTTATATATTACTGGTTTTAACATGGTATCCATGTCTTAAATGAAAGTATCCACGTCTAAATCGTTTACGCTAGTCTATTCGTTGTTCGAACACGAATACCTGGGATACCTGTTTGAGTCATATGTGATACAACTGGATGCCAAAAACCGGCTCACTTTTTTACATCAGAACATCTCGGCTAAGAACGCCAAGGAATTCAAAGAAGGACTGGACCAGAACGACTACGAACTGATAAGACTGATGGATTCCATGCAGCAGGATAAGATCATTCAGAAATTCTATAATCGGAAGATCAAAACCAGTGATTTTTTTCTGAAGATCTATGATCCCAAAAAAGGGAACAACGCCATCCAGGAAGAGATAGATCGGTATTTGGAATCAAAACGTTCGCAGATACTTTCTTTGATGAGAGGTAAGAATCTGTATGAAATGGGTAATGATGGTGAGCCCGCCTGGCGTAAAATTGAGGTAGTGGATCAAAAAGCATCGGTACTTTTTCATTTCAGGCGCAACAACGACAACACGCACTACTTTCCCACCATCAAATGCAAGAACGAGAAGGT
>JAUIKU010000105.1 GCA_030430675.1 Bacteroidia bacterium
TTGGAGACCGGATAAGAGCTAAAAGCATCCTGGTAGGCGGCCAAAGCGGTCACTCCGATTCGCCTCATTTTTACGATCAGGCCCAGATGTTTGCAGATGCCAATTTTAAGGAAGTGGCATTTTACCGTGAAGACGTTGAAAGCCGGGCAGAATCAGTTTATCGACCAGGTTTAGATTGAATTGCGAATTACAAATTCGCTAATTTTTCCACTCCTTTACGTCAAATTTCTGACCACCAACCGAAGCTTCGTACATCAGCCCTCCCTTTACCAGGGTGAAAATTGCTACACCGTCGTTATAAGGGGCATCGAGGGAGGCTCCGGCAGTAACCGCTACCGCTGAGGCCTGGGCAGATAGTTTCAGTTTTCCCTCCACAAAATTGTCATAGGCTCTTTTATCTTCGAACAAGACCGCTTCCATGTAGGCCTGGCCACCCCACTGGAAGCCCACCGTCACCTGGGTCATGCTGGACCTGCTTTGCGCGCTACCATCTTTGAATAAAACGCCGTCCCCATGGGCGCCGCCTATTCCAATGGCACCTTTACCGATGGAGGGAAATATTGCGTATCCGTAGGCACCGGAAAAGAGGTCTTTCATCTTGGGGTTTTCTTCAATAAAAGCTGCCTTGGTTTCTTCACACCTGGCAATGCGATCTTTTTCTTTGTTGTTTTGTGCAAATGCCACACAACTAAAAAATGCCGACAGTAACACCAGCATAGCTACCCTTTGATTTAAAAATTTCCAATAGTTCATAATTGCAGTAGTTAAGTGTAGATTTCGAACCTAATATCTCGTGGGAGATCTTTTGTGTAAGGCTGGTGAAGATACAAATTGTAGATGTTCCATAAAAGATTGCCTACTCTAATTTTGCAAGTCAACTTGGTCTAATTACTGTGAAGCAAAAAAATAGTAATGAAACAATAAAAACCGGACTATCATCGTGGAAATATAACATGGTAATGGAACATCACGATGGTTGTTTTTAATTGCCGAAACCTCTATCTTCTAACAACAACTAAACCAATCCTGAGCCTAAATGTCTCAGAAACCTATTGAACTTATACTGGCCCGGCAGCTGTCCAGTCATCTGACAATGCCAATTTTCATTGTTGACCCCAGAGGTGACCTGCTATTCTATAATGAGCCAGCTGAAAAGATACTGGGTTGCAGATTTAACGAGACCGGTGAAATGCCAGCTGAGGAATGGTCGACCATGTTTACTCCTGAAGATCTGCAGGGAGAGGCCATCTCACCGGATGCACTACCACTGATGATTGCACTGAGTAAAAGGCGTCCCGCTCATAAACGATTTCAAATTAAGGGTGCTGATGGAATTAGCAGGGAAATTGAAGTAACGGCATTTCCCATATCGGAGCAGGCAGACCGATTCCTTGGTGGAGTGGCCATATTCTGGGAAATCAGTCATGACTGAAGTAACTATTTGGGGATGCCGGGGGTCTTTAGCCGCGCCAGGTGAAGAGTTTACCGGTTACGGTGGTAATACATCCTGTGTGGAGGTAGTCGCCGCGGATGGAACCAGGTTGATACTGGATGCTGGAACCGGCATACGTGGCTTGGGCCAAATGCTCAATGGAACGGTCCGGCAATACAACTTGTTGCTCACCCATTTGCATATGGACCATCTTCAGGGAATGGGGTTTTTCTCACCATTTTTTGACAGCCATGCACAAGTGGATTTATGGGGTCCGGCCAGCACTACACTTAGCTTAAGAACCCGCCTGGCCCGGTATTTGTCTCCCCCGTTGTTCCCGGTGACCATGAGAGACCTTCCCTGCAAGCTGACATTGCATGAAGTGCCTGCAGCAGTTTTCGAGATTGGACCGTTCAGGATCATTACCGATTTAGTTGGCCACGTAGGTCCCACTGTAGGCTACCGCATTGAAACAGCGGGCTCGGTAATTGCCTATATCCCCGACCATGAGCCGGCACTGGGTACAGTGGATTTTCCTAATGATACCCAGTGGCTATCCGGTTATGAATTGGCCGAGAATGCTGATTTGCTAATTCACGATGCCCAGTTCAGCAGGCAGGAGTATCAGAATTGCATAGGATGGGGACATAGCGCTATCGATGATGCCTTTAAATTTGCCGAAATATGCAACGTGAAACACCTGATACCTTTTCATCACGATCCCAACCATACCGATGATACAATAACTCAAATGGTAAATGAAACTACTCATTCGCAGGTACCCGAATTTGAAGTTACTGCCGCCCGGGAAGGGGCCGTTTTTAAGCTATAAGTCTCAGCGGGTTACTCCCGGTTGAGTTCTGTCCTGGCTTTTCCACCAGGTTCTACATGCTCCATCAGGTATTTGGTGAGCAATCCATACAAATGGCGGCTGGTATTTTTCCCTTCTTTTATGGCATGAGTTCGATTGGGATATGAAAACATTTCGAACTGTTTGTTATGCCTGATCAATTCATTGACCACCACTTCTGCGTTTTGATAGTGAACGTTGTCATCTCCGGTGCCATGAATAAGTAACAGGTTGCCCTCAAGTTTAGAGGCATGATTAACCGGTGAACCCCTTACAAAGTCCTCCTTGGTTTCCCAGGGAACACCCATATACCTTTCCTGATAAATATTGTCATAGAGCAATTGATTGCCTACAGGTGCTATTGACATACCGGTTTTATATATTTCAGGGTGGTGGAAGAGCAAGTTCAGGGTCATTGAACCTCCGCCACTCCAACCCCAGACACTGACCCGGTCATCATCAACAAAGTCATACTTCAATATCTCTTTGGCTCCCATGGCCTGATCTTCCACATTCAGTATTCCGATATTTCTGTACAACGCCTTGCGCCAGTCGCGACCTTTGGGGCTGGGACTTCCCCTGTTATCCATAGTAACCACAATATATCCCTGTTGGGCCAGCATCATATGCCACAAGGTGCGGGTTCCCCCCCAACGGTCTCTGGCCGTTTGCCCTGCCGGCTCTCCATAAACATAAAAATGCACCGGGTATTTTTTGGTCTTATCAAACCCGGTAGGCAGGATCATATATCCATCCATGTCTACCCCAGTTTCAGTAGTGATTTTAAAGAACTCAATAGGATTCTTATCCAGCCCATTCACATTATCTATATAGTTTTGATTAGCGGCCATTATCCTGACTGATTTATGGGCAGGCAGAGTTACCAGGTCTATGACCGGAGGAGTATTGGCACTGGAATAAGTGTGAAATGCATATTTGGCACCTGGTGCAATCTGGTAGCTGTGGTCACCCGGTTGGTCAGCAGGGGTCAATCTTTGCGGGCTCCCCGATCCATTCAATTTCATTCGATACAGATATCTCTGGGTAGGATTATCCGGAGAGGCAATAAAGTATACATATCCGTTATCGTCATCGATAAGCGTAATACTTATTACATCGAATTCACCGGAGGTCACCTGTTTTTCGTCGCTGCCGTCGGCCATCACCCGATAGAAATGTTTCCAGCCGCTCTTTTCGCTCAAAAAGCTAAATTCTTTTCCCCCATTCAGCCATATCCAATCATTAATGGCCCTTACCCAGGCATCATCTTTATCGGTGTATATATTCTTTATAGATCCGTCAGAAACATCGTAAGACCATATCCTGTTGGTATTTTGTTTTCGTGGGATCTGTTGTATCAGCACATTCTTTGAGTCAGGTGACCACATCATTCTGGGCAGGTAGTTCTGAATGGGATTCCCGGGAACCGGTATCCAGGTGGTTTCGCCCCCCATGGCGTTCACAACCCCAATCTTACAACTACTGGGGTCTTCACCAACCTTGGGGTATTGCACCGGAATTGTATAAGAATATATGGAATCGGTGTTGTTGATCATCAGAAAATCACGGATTGCGGAAGCATCTAGCTGCCAGTAAGCAATTCTGGTCCCATCGGGGCTCCATCTGAACCCATCCTGGATCTGAAATTCTTCTTCATACGCCCAGTCAAACGTACCATTGATTATTTTATCTGTCCCGTCATTGGTAAGCGCGGTGATCTGTCCTGTTTCTAAATTCTCTACGTAAACATTGTGTCCGCTTACATATGCTACCCTGGTTTCATCTGGTGAGAACTTGGCAAACATCAGACTGGAGCCGGGAAAACCTAGGCCTAACTGTCTCAGGTTTCCACTATCGAGATTTTTCACCCAATAATCACCCCTGGTACTGTCTCTCCAAACCCTTTCGATATTGGTGTAAATCATCAGATATTTTTTTCCCGGGGACCATTGATAATTCTTGATCGTTAGTGGTTGATCGCTGTTCTGGGGTATCAAGTCTTCTGCAGCCACCAGTACGGAATGCTCACCTGATTTGGCCTGATACTCAATTATGTCTTTTTTACCGCGAAATTGATTTGATGACTCCAACGTGGTGTAAGCTCTGCCTCCGTCAGTCCACTTCGCAGGTCCGAACGATTCATTCCTGAAATCTCCCGAATTGAATATCCGGTCTAAAGTGAGTTGTTGAATTTGAGCGGATAGTCCCAGAGAACTTCCTGAAAGCAGCAAGAATACAACAAGCGATCTCATCATCCACTATCTTTTAATTGGTACCATTGGATTCTGTTTGTGGTGTATCCTCAAGCCAGGCCATAAATAATTCATAACCTATTGATAGTACAATGGCCCCGGTGAACAGACCAATGAAACCAGACAGGATGAACCCTCCTATAGCTCCCAGAAATATAATCAGCATGGGTACCGGAGCACCTTTTCCCAGTAAGATCGGCTTAAGCACATTGTCCGAGATAGAGGCCAGCATTATCAAAACCGCCCATACCGTGGCCATGGTAGGAGAAATGGCAGAATACAAATAAATTATGATCGGTATGGAAATAATTGTAGGAGGTAATTGAATGATACCCAGAAACAGGGCTATTAAAGCCCAAACTGCAGCATAAGGCACCCCTGCCAAAACGAATAAGATGCCCAGTAAAGACGACTGTATAATCGCCACACCAAGGATCCCTTTGGTTACATTTTTTACAGTTTTGTCACACAATTCGGCAAATTCATCGCCGCGGGTACCCACAAGCTTCCGAAAAAGTTGCCGGGTAAAATCGCCGGTTCCCCTGGTAGCCAGCAAAACACCGGCAATAATTACCGAGACAATGATCTTAAGCACATCTGTGCTTATACCAACCACGGTTCCCATTAACCATTTTGCCAGTTTGGTCACTTGCTCGGAATGATGGGTGAGAAAGTTTTCCAGGTTCTCGGAAGCAGCGGCCCAGGCATTGTAAAGACGTTTACCCACCAAAGGCCAGTCAGCAACCTTGTCGTTGGGCGGCGGTATGTGAAATTGCTCATCTTGCAGGTAGTCCCTCAGCTCACCCATGTGTGAGACCAATGAGTTAACCGCAAAATAGGAGGGAATTACAATAATTATTAAAAAACCGATAACCAGCACCGTGGCGGCTCTGCCAGGTCTATCACCCATTTTGTTGATCAGACCATTATAGAGGGGTTCAATTGAGGTAGCAATAATGATGGCCCATAAAACAATGGAGGCAAATGGCATTAAAATTTCAAGACACCAGGCTACCAAAATAAAAAGAACAAATAACCTGATACTGATTTCGACGGAAGTGGATATACTTCTCTGTAATTGAGAGTTGCTCATAATCAATAGATTTATCGAGGATAATTTAAGTAATGTTTCAAACTATTGAAAGGTAAAGTCAATAGAGTTGGATACTGTGAATACCGCTGAATATGCTAGTTCAGGGGGGTGTGACCGATCAGGTACAATTTGGGGCCGCCTTTGCCTTTGACCAGGCCTTTCTTCCAACTGTAATTCCCTTCGTTAATTTCACTTATCAATTCATCAAGATCACTTAAGGTGTAGGTCCTGGCATTGGAGACAGCACCATCCCAGGCAATAAATAGTGGAAGGACAGGTATCAGATAAGTAAAGACGATTTGTGTTAGAGACATTGGCCGAACCAATGGTGTAATCGCTAATACCGTAAGAATGTTGATAGGAATTGCTATCCACCAAATCATTTTAGGAAAACTATTATCGCTGATTTCATAGATAAAGATGGGCTGTTTGGATGAAACGGCATTGCTTAGGATCTTTTTGGCAGATTCAGGAGCCATATGGTGAAAACTGCATATTAAACTCCGAATGCCCTGTATATCTGCTGAAACTGTTCGGGCGTCAACCGGTGATGTTTGGTATCTGATTGATGTATCCTGGTTACTGTTGATCAACTTTGCCTCATGCGGATTTGGATACAGATCACTGAGTGTAAGCTTAACCGTTTCAAATCCATACCGGTCCCTGAGGAGATTCAGAACTTCTGGCATCGGGCCTCCTGCTCCCGAGCACAGGTCGAGAATATGACGCTCTCCGGTTTTTGGTAAAAAGTCCGCCAATATTCCGGCAATTTGCTCCGGTGAGCCCAGTATCCGGTGTACGGTATTAATATATCTGGTCATGCACACCCTGAGCCAATTGGGAAACCAATTGAGGTCCTCGAATTCAAACAGCTGAATGCGCTTCATACTTAAATATAGTTATTTAGATAAGGGAGAAAATTCATTTATAAAATATTTACTTTGGTCCTGAAAGCGATGGTTAATATTTCAGATAAAGCACTAAACATAGTTTTTAATAAAGGAAATACCACTGCAGTGCTCTGTTGCGCAATCAGTCTGACGATGTGTGCTTATTTGATTTTTGCCTGGGTGCCACTACCTGAGTTCAATGATTATTCAAATAGCCATCACCCGGACTATCACCCGGATGAGGGTGTCTGGACAGCGGCTGGAAAATACTATTTCGAGAAGTTCTTTTTGGACAAGGATTACTCATACGAAACCTGGAATGTTAAACGATTCGGCAATTTCGGGGATAGAAATCCGGTATTGGTAAAGTATTTGGTCGGATCATCATTGTTTCTGAGTGGTGAGGTAAGGAAAGGAGAGGATATTCCGGGGTTTGGCTTTGACAGGCTGGATTGGGAAAAAGTAAAAAATATAAAGCCTCCCGTGGAAGTGTTATCCGCGGCCAGAGTTCCCATTAGAATAATGGGGATTGTTACTGTGATCCTCTTCTTTTTCCTGATAAGGACATTTACCGGGTCGTTGCTTCTGGGATGGACGGGTGCCCTGTTTTTAGGTCTGCAACCACTGGTGATATCATTCAGTCAAAAAGTGATGAACGATATGCCTGCGCTGTGCTTCAGTTTGCTGGCTTTACTTACTGCCAGTTATTCACTGCATGCTATTTGGGACAGAACCATAAAACACACGGTATTAAGTGCGACCCTGATAGGATTGACCGTGGGCCTTGCCCTCCAAACCAAACTCAGTACGCTATTGATTTTTGCCACCATTGTGATTTGGGGCCTGATCGAGTTATTACGAACATTCGGAATAACAAAGTGGTCAACAATAAGCAAGCCAATGATCATGGCATTTCTTAGGGAAAACAACATTTACAAAAAGTTCATCGCCGCTATTGCTTCTTTTGGATTGGTAGTTGGCCTGGTTTGGATTGCGCCAAATCCGCTGCTTTATCACAATACCCTAAAAAATACTTACTTCATTTTGCTGCTAAGTAAAAAAGTGGAATCAAACCCTTCTGCCTTACCGGAGCAAAAAAATACTCACTTTCAGAAACGCTGGTCTAGTTTTGTGGCCAATGGACCGGAAAGGTCAGGCGTTTTTAGCTACTATTTTAATTTACCTGATGCTGTTGATAAGGCAATGATATTGGTGGGTGTGCTGGCCTATTTGCTAATGCTTACCAGCACCCGGCTTAAGAGCAACAAAAACGGCCTGGTGAATATGGGAATTTGGATGTTCATTATCACTTGCGGAATTCTGCTGTGGACACCATTTGATTGGCCTCGTTGGTATATTCCAATGTCCCCTGTTTGGGCAGTAATGCAATCAATAGGCCTTATCGCCTTAATGTTGGTTTTATTCGAGGGGATGAAACTATGGTTAAAACCTTCTGTAAAAGGGTCGGGTAGCTAGCCTTAGTAATTCTTTATCCCCACTGCTGTCACCGTATGCATAAATATCGCGATACTCTTTTGGTTCCAGGAGTTCTTTTAACCTTCTGACCTTCTCGGCACCATAACAATTCTTCCCTGCAATTTTTCCGGTGATTCTACCCTCTGTAGTCTGTAGCCTGGTAGCCACCAATTCTACTCCCTGCAGATCACACCATGAGCGTAGCCAATTCTCAGGAGAGGCTGATATTATTATTGTTCTATCTCCTTGCTGTTGATGGTGCCTGAGTTTATCTATGGCCTCTTCACGGAGGATCGCGGGAATCCCTTGCCGAGAAAATTTGTCACAAGTAGCTTGAAACGTTTCTATGGGCGTGCTTTTGAAGAAGAAGGTTAGTAAGATTTCCTTAGCCCGCCAGTTGGGTACTAATTTTAATACATAACCAATTAGAACAGGACTTAGCAAGATCAGGCCGGCATAAACTTTAAATGAGGAAAAATAGAATTTCAAGAATTCAAAGAGGGAATCTTTGGTGGTCAGGGTTCCGTCAAAGTCGAATACCGCCAGGTTCATTACATTTTTAATCTTTTGAAAATTCCTTCCGGTATTAGACGGATTACCATCATAATCATCCGCCATATTCCCAATGAATAAACCGTATTACTGCCTCGTTTAACCGCCCGATAAACAGCTTTGGCAACTTGTGCTGGCTTTGCAGTTAAGGCCGGCGGAAGTTGCAGATGGGCAGTCATTTTAGTACTTACAAAGCCCGGTTTTACCGTAAGCACATGACAGTTGAAATGAAACAATTCATTTCGCAAACCTGACAGATAGGTTGAAAATGCAGCTTTCGAGCTGCCATATATAAAATTGCTCTGTCTACCCCTGTCACCGGCTACTGAGCTTATTCCAACTATTGTCCCCCGTTTTTGTTGCTTGTACCGTTCAGATATAACATTCAGAATACTTACTGCTCCTGTGAAATTTACCTGGAGTATTTTAAGACACTCCTCAAGGTCTTGCTTTGCCATAGCCTGGTCTCCCAAATAACCAAATGCGCACACGGTAAGATCGGGCAGGTGATCGAGGGTATCGACGAATTCTTTATGTGACTGCAATTTCTCAGCATCGAAAAGTTTGGTGGATATATCACCATCAAACCTTATTGTCAGGTCATTTTTTACCAGTTGCAACTTTTCCGGGTTTCTTCCTGCCAACACTATTTTAAAATTATGTGCCAGGTATACCTCTGCCACTGCTATGGCAATGTCAGATGTTCCTCCTAAAATAAGTATGGACTTCATTATAACCCTAAACGTTTTGATTGCAATGAAGTAAAAGTACCCTCCGGAACATACTTGTTAAGCGTTTTTTTGAATTCCTCCAGGTTGTCGTAAGAGGCTTTGAATACTGCAGCATCCATTCTGGCATCTTTCGAGAGGTACAGCCTCCCCTGGTGTTTGAGTACCAGTTCATCAAGTGTTGTTAAAAAACTCAGCAGGCCTTTTCGCATGGGGAAATCAAGGGCCAGAGTATATCCGGACATAGGGAAGGAAAGCATACCTTCTTGTTTACCGAATAGCTTGAGAACTGCCAGAAACGAACCCAATCCTTGTTTACGAATGCGTTCCAGAATTTCTATCAACCCAACTCTGCTGGTTTTAAGAGGTAATACGAATTGATACTGAACAAACCCGCTGGCCCCGTACATTCTATTCCAGTTCCCTATGGCGTCCAGAGGATAAAAGAAGGGGTCGTAATTCACAATATCATAACTGATTTTTTTCCTGGTCTTGTGGTAATAGAGCTCATTGAATGCTTTGACCGAATAACCATTTAACAGGAAGCCGGGTAACTCAAAAGGAATATTAAAGCCTGCACCATCCGGTATCGTTAGCGCATTTGTTTTGACCTTAGTCTTCAATTCACCGAAAGGGGTATGCTCTCCAGCCATAATGATACTTCTTCCGAAAGAATGGCCTCCTTTCAGGCAGTCAATCCAGGCCATCGAATAGGTGTGACTGGCATACTTTTCAAACAAGTAAAAAGCTTCATCCAGGTCGCGGGCTTTTTCCTGAATCCTGGAAACAAATGCGGTTTCAATTCGCTTTAGTTTGAAGGTAACGCTGGTAATGATGCCGGTTAGTCCCATACCTCCGCAAGTGGCGTGAAAAAGATCGTGATGTTCTTCGGTACTGCACTTCATAAATATGCCATTTCCACAGAAAATCTCCAGTTCCAGCACATGGTTGGAAAAGCATCCATCTAAATGATGATTTTTGCCGTGAATGTCGGATGCCACCGCACCACCTACTGAGATGAATTTGGTGCCGGGAGTAACTGGTAGAAACCATCCTTTGGGAACGATAATGTCCAGGATATCACTTAGCAGCATCCCTGACTGGCATTTGAATATGCCGCGGTCCCTGTCAAACAATAAAACTTTACTGAAAGCGGTGGTAGAAACAATACTGTCAGAAAGGGAGGAGTCTCCATAACATCGTCCGTTACCTCGGGCAATGCATGGATCCAGGGTCAATTCATTCAGATCTTCCCTAAAACGGAGCGGCTTCAAATCTACCTTGACCTTTGGATATCTACCCCAATTGTACACAGTTTGGCGCACCGAGAACTATATCTTCAGAATGTAAAGAATGGTATAAAAACTAACCAGCCAAAGAATGATGGTAATGTGAATGAACCGGTCGTTGTATATAATGTTAACCGGGGAACCACCGCTATTCTCCACCAGAATGATTTGGAGGTATCTGATCAGGCCTGTAACCACAAATATACCCGTCAAATAAAGATATTGTGAATCAAGTCTTTCCACAACTTCGGGAGATATGGTATAGAGCATATAAGCCAGGATTATCATACCCGAAAGCATGGATATGATGGTATTTACAAAATCCAGGTTATAATGATGAATTGTGGTGCGTAATACCTTTCCGGTCTTAATGAATTCCAGGATATCATCCCTGCGTTTGGTAACAACGATAAACAGTGAAAGCAGAAAAACCATTATTACCAGCCACCGGGAAATTGAAACCTGAGCTGCCACACCGCCGGCAATCACTCTTAGAATAAAGCCCATGGCCACTATGATAAGGTCTACTATGGATATCTTTTTTAATCCCAGAGAGTAACCGATATTCATGAGAATATAGATGACCAGGATCAAACTAAACCAACCAGATAGCTGAAGTCCCACCAGGGTCCCGGCTACCAATAATACCACCATCAGGCCTAAAGCAAAGTTCGTGTTTATTACTCCCGCCGCTAGCGGTCGATACTTCTTAAAGGGATGTAATTTATCTTCGTCCTTGTCCTTGAAATCGTTTAGGATGTAGATAGCGCTGGAAACCAGGCAAAAGGAGATAAACGCAGTGAGTACATCAAGTAATTTTTCTATGTTATAGAGCTCACCACTGAAGAATATGGGTATAAATAGAAAAGAGTTTTTTATCCAATCCTTAACCCGGATCAGTTTCGCAAAATTCTTTAACCAAGTAATTTGATCCAACCAGTAAACCACCTCTTATTTGATAAAACGGGACTTCAAAGGTAAGGAAATTGGTCTGCAAATCTTCACTAAAAACCGCCAAAAGGTACGTGAGTCAAGATTAGAGAAAACCAAATCCTTTGGTTTCGAAGGGCAGCAGGTGAAGGTAGTTCAAGTGTTATTTTAACCTGATGGGGTGTCACTGGGTGCCGGTTACCTCAAGCAGGAACTTTTCAATTTCTATATTGTATTGCTCCGGTTCTTCGATACAGGCAGTATGACCAGCGTTCTCAATGTATTTCAATATCGACCCTGGCACCTGGCTGTGAATAAATTCTGCTTTTTCCGGGGTGGTGCCAATATCTTCGGTGCCTACCAGGATTAACGTGGGACAGGTGATATGGCCGATTTCCTCTTCAACCCCGTTTCTATCAATTACTCCGGAAACCGCCCGGATAATGGTTTTGTCATTTTGTTTCAACTGATCAGTCCAATACGCCAACTCTTTCTTTCTATTAGGGTCTGTGCGAAAAGTTTCACCAAACATTATTTTCATTACCGGTTTTACCACACTGTTTACCCCAAAAACTTTTACCATACTCTTCAGCAAGTTGTATTTGAACTTGTTGGGTTCCGGTTGGGCTGAAGTTTCCATTAGTATCAGGGATTTCACCAGGTCGGGCCTTCTGGCGGCCAACCGCATGGCCACAAATCCACCCATTGACAAACCACCGAAATGCACAGGCCCCAGTTTTAGGTGTTCCAGCAGCGTCACGGTGTCCTGGTATAGCGAATCCATGTCGTAGCCCCTAGCTGTCACCTCGGATGCCCCTTGTCCCCGGTGATCATAGGTGATCATACGATAGCAATCCTTAAAATAGTCAACCTGTTTGTGAAACATGTGTCCACTCCATAGAAGGCCATGGGACAACACAATGGTTTCAGGTCCTGACCCCTGTGATTGGTAATGATAATGGCATCCGTTAATGTTCATAACAGGCATAACTAAGCAGAATATTATCAAGGTAAGCTGACCGGGTTTGCCATGGGTAGTCGATTTACTTGGAAATTTTTTTTACATAATTACCGTGATTCTTATAACGAGTGATGTTACCTTCCTCATCCCTCTCAAATACCAAGGTTTCACCTAGCTCGTCATTGTCTCTTACCCTGCGAAAAGTATCACCTTCAATATGCTTATAAAAGGTCATTGACTCTGCAGGGTTTTCTGCAGGTAATGTCAACTCGACCAGTTTATCGCCCCAGGTGGAGATATATACCTCACTCCACCAGGGCATTGGATTGTAATATCCAATGTATTCCCGAAGGTCTTTCTTATCTCCGGTATTATCCTCTTCTTTCGGCGCTGGCACTTTCTCCAATATGCTATAAATCCCTTTCACATATTTGGCAGGATTTGTACCGCTTGCATTTATCATAACCGCATAAGCTCTTTTGCTTACCAGGTCAATTTCCAGTGTGGACCGGTACCCGGGACAGCTTCCCCCATGACCTACCCAGGTATTGCCATTTGGCCCCTTGTAAACCCTAAAACCAAGTCCCCAGGTGGTGCTCCAGTCGGGATTGGTCCAATGTACACTTTGCATGTACTTTAATGTTGAAGGCATTAATACCTCTGTTATCGTGGTATCTCTTAATCTCAGCTGCCATGAGGCAAACTTTCCTAAATCTTCCACGTTAGACGAAAATCCGGCAGCAGGTGCTATGCCGTTGGCCTGGAAAAAATTTACTTTATCTCGTGCACCGGTTCTGTTGACTGCGCTGTAGCCTATGGCCAACTGTTTTCCGTAAAGGGGCTCAGGGAGTTCTGTTCTGGTATTTGAAAGCTCCAGCGGTACTAAGATGTTCTGTTCCACAAATTCCCGGAAGGAAATGCCGGATATTTCTTCAACTATTTCTCCCAACAGGGTTAGTCCGAGATTGCTGTATTGGAAATAAGTGGCTGCCGGATATAAGGTTTCCTGTTCATTTAATTTTGAATCAATTTCTTCTTTGCTGGGAAAATAGAAGTCGGGACCGGTCCAGTATGGATATGCTGCTTCTCTGGGAAGGCCGGATGAATGTGTCATTAAGGACCTGACGGTAATTGGACTACTGCCAGGAAATTGTTGTTGTACCTTAAAGCCGGGGAGCAGGTCTTCCACCTTATCATCCAACCGGAGGTCTCCCTGTTCGTACAGAATCATAATAGCCACAGAGGTAAATAACTTCGATATAGAGCAGATACTGCATAGCGTTTCCGCCTGGGTCTTTACAGCTTCTTCGACATTTGAAAGCCCCACAGCCCCTGACCAAAGTACTTCCTGATTGTCGACAACAGTGGCGGATAAACCAGGTAATCGATCGAAATCTTTTTGTGCCTCCAACCACACTTCAACCAGCTTAAAAGCTTCGGAATAGTCTTTCTTGTCTTTTTGGGAATAGGCAACTGTTGAAAAAAAGCAAACGAACAGCGCAACGGTAAATTTCTTCATAGGTTGGAGGGACAATCTGCCATAGTTAAATATAAGTTTTTCTAATAAATTTCCTTTATTTCCACTGTTCTCCCATTAAACTCAAACTGGTCACCTGCTTTTCTGTTCAAGAGTTTCCGGGCTACCGGCGATACTGGTGAGATGCAGAAGTAACTTTGACGTTCCATCTCGATCTTTCCCAGGCCAACAGAAATAAAATAGCTGGCCTGACCGGTAATTACCAGACTACCCTGTTGTACACCGTCGCCAACGTTTTTCAGGTTGATTTTCTGAAGCTGATTTTTTAGCAATAACACCTGGTGCAGCTGTTTTTGGTAATTATCCTCCTCTATCTGCAGCATGGCACGACCGGTTTCGTACTTGTCGCCGACACTGCTTTTTGTTTCATTGTCCCGTGACTCCCGGATTGCCTGTAGACTTTTTTCTATTGTTTGTAAGCGATGATCTACCATACTATTACAAGTACTCAGTAGATGTTGTTTGATTTGAGATTTATCGGTCATTGCATTACCCGCATGGGCTAAGGTGCTTAGCTGCTTTCTCCATATGACTCAATCCAACTATTGATCTTTTGCTCCAAAACCTCCAGGGGAAGGCTGCCCGATCCCAATACCTGATTGTGGAATTCTTTTATGTCAAACCTGTCTCCCAGCGTCTGCTCCGCATGTGTTCTCAACTCGATAATCTTTAGCTGACCTATCTTATAGGACAGGGCCTGGCCAGGTGCCACCATATACCGTTCAATTTCGGCGATGATGGAAGCCTCTGATTCCGCTTCATGGTCGAGTGAATACGCAATAGCCTGCTCCCTGGTCCATTCTTTAGCATGAATCCCGGTATCTACCACCAGTCGGATCGCCCGGTGCATTTCAGCGCTAAGCATTCCAAAATATTGATAGGGATCCTTATAAAGCCCTAGCTCTGACCCCAAAGATTCACTGTATAAAGCCCACCCTTCCACAAACACCCCCAATGCCTCCGAATGCATAAAGGATGGGATTTCCCGGTTCTCCTGTTGCAAAGACAACTGGTAATGGTGACCGGGTATGGCTTCGTGCAGGAAAAGGCTTTCATCAGCGTACTTGTTGTATTTTTTAACATCCGGTATAGGGACATAGAATATTCCCGGGCGTGAACCGTCCACCGCCCCTGTGCTGTATTCTGCGGACGCCGAAGCTTCGCGGTAGCTTTCCGTCCGGCGTATTTCGAAATTTGCTTTTGGTCTCAAATCAAACAGCTCATCTAAATATGGTTCCATCCTGGAATGGATCTTTTCAAAATTTTCCATTACCTGTCCAGGTTCGGTAAAAGGCATTTGGTCCTTACTGGTGCGTACATGATTGAAAAATTCCTTTAGATTTCCCTCAAAGCCTACCTGTTGCTTGACCTGCTCCATTTCTTTCTCAATACGAGTCACTTCATTTAAACCCAGTTGATGAATTTGTTCGGCAGTCATTGTAGTAGAGGTATGCCAGCTGATCAGCAAATTGTAGGTTTCTAACCCTCCCGGCAACTGTCCGATACCAGATGTTTCACGGCAAGCGGGCAGGTAGACTACCGATAAGAATTCCTGCAGTTGTTTATACTTGGGAACCAGTTTGGTTTCGATCATTTCCCTATATAAGCTGGTTAATTCTTCAGTTTCTGCTTCTGAGAATTCTTCAGGTATTTGCCTGATCGGTCCATAAAATATATGCTCGGTGGTGGGGGCAGCTATGAATGGGTCAAGCTGGTTAATCATTTTTTCGGTAATAACTTTTGGGTGCACTACCCCCTGTTCAATTCCCAGTTTCATGTTTTCCATGGTACCATCCAGAAGTGCAAGGAAATCGTCCATTCTTTGGAGCCAATGGTGATAGTCCATAGTAGTATTAAACGGTTGGGCGCTGCCACCACTTCCCAATTGCCCCATATATAAATGGAGTGAAAATATTTGATTGAGGGGAAGTTGTTTTATCATGGGCAATCCGAACAGGGGAGACTTTATAAGGGGAATCTCATTCCTGAGACCTTTTAGTCTCTCGTCGATCTCCCATTGCAGTGCCTGCAAACTAATGGACTGAGTTTGCGTCAACTTTTCCTGGTCAAACTCCATTAGTTCCTGCTGAGTTCGATTGAGAAAATCAATCTCAGCCTCGATGTATTCTTCTGAAAAAAGGTTGGGTAATTTGTCATTATAACCCTCCAAACCCGCCTGGGTAGCTTCCAGCGGATTAAATACCAGCCGTTGCTGGTAGTATTGTTCAAATACGGATTGGATGTCTGACTCATTGGATTGGGTAGTCTTCTGCCCTTCACTGCATCGCATTATCAGCATCAGTCCCAGAAGAATTAAAAAACTAATTCCTGTTTTCATAGTATGTTGGTTTAGGGTCAATTATGACGGACCCCCTGTTTTTCTTTCTCGAGATGGTCCAGGTAAAGTATGCCATTTAAATGATCGATCTCGTGTTGGAAGATTACTGCGGTAAAGTCTTCTACCATTTCAATCCCATGTGTCTTATCCATTCGATCGTATTCAATCAATATGGCGTAGGAACGGGTATTAAGGGTGTCGCTGCGATTGGGAATTGACAAGCAGCCTTCGAGACAGGTCTGTTTTTTCTTTGAATATTGACGTATCTCAGGGTTTAGGTAGACTTCAAAGGGAAATCCTTTCTTGTCAAACCTTTGTACCCAGATGATTCTTTTGAGGATACCTACCTGAGGAGCGGCAATGCCAACTCCCATGGAGACACTATCTCTTACAGTGCTATAGAGTCGGTTTACGAACTGCTGCAGCACGGTATCTTCCGGATCAACCAGAATTGGGGTACTGGGAGTACGAAGTAAAAGGGAGTCCGACGGTCTGTCGATTTTGTATACTCTCATCGGTTGGGAACTATCGGCTTCCATGATCAGATTTATTTCTTCCTCGGAGAAAGAATTAATCAGGTGGAAGTGTTCGGAATAAGTGAATATACCCGCTGATAACAAGGGAATCATCAGCAGCGCCAACAGGGATTTAGGAAAGAGATTTTTAAGATTCAATTGCAATTTTGATTTGACATTGCATTTTTGTGATTAAACTTATCAATTTCTCAGTCAGCCCTTATTATAAAATGTTAAAATTTATTTCAGGGTTTAGTAATGGCGTAAACGCTGTTTATAACCTTCGTTATAAAGGATTTGCCAAAACTTCACCAACTGCTACATTCATGATTGTAGCATTAATTTCGGCGGTGTCATACTCAATATTTAGTCTGGCAGACCCACCTGAGCTCAACTTTTACCAGAACAAGCACTCTCCGGATTATCACCCGGATGAAGGTGTGTGGATAGCAGCAGGCAAATATTATTTTGAAAAGTATTTTTTGGAGGGTGATTGGTCTTACGAAACCTGGTCAGGACCGAAGTTTGGAGCTTTTGGCTACAGAGGACCTTTAATGGGTAAGTATGTGATAGGTGGGTGGCTGTTTTTGAATAAGGAGGTTGAGCGAGGTGTTGATATCCCTGGCTATAGCTTCGAAAAACTTGAATGGGAAAATGTCATGCATTCACGTCCACCACAGGAAATTCTGGACTCTGCTCGTGTTCCATTCAAATTTATAGGAGTTCTCTGTACGGTGGTGCTGTTCCTGCTAATGCAACAAATGCTGGGCTCGTGGTTGATAGCATTATTTATTGCGGTCATATTTTGTTTACAACCTCATGTTATTTCCTTTAGTGAAAAGGCTATGAACGACATCCTGGCACTGCTAATTAGTATGACTGCCCTACTGTGTGCTGAACGGCTTTTGCGAAATATTTGGGATCAGAAAATAAACCGTTTGTTAAAGCGTATGGCGCTAATTGGTGTCTTTATTGGATTGGCCTTGCTTACAAAGATGTATAATCTATTGATTATCGTAATTGTATGTCTGTGGGCGTCGATTGAGCTAG
>JAUIKU010000342.1 GCA_030430675.1 Bacteroidia bacterium
TATTCTTCCACATCCATCACATTAAGTCGATATTGTATCTTACCGATGCCCCAATAGGCGATTCCCAGGATTATCAGTACCCCCAATGATATAAGCAACAGGTTTTTCAAGTTAGCAAGAGTTTGGAGGGAGGAGCATACAGGTTAGGGTATGGTAACAGGTACGGAGAATAAGATGTGGTCCCAAATAAAGTCAATCCGGGCGCCGCTGCCCTGGCTATCAATAGTAATGGTGAATTGCTCTGTTGCCTGGTTTTGTATGGTAACAGGGGCCTCAACCGTCAATACGTCTCTTTCGGCATCAGGCTCGGCATAGGCAAAGAATACACCCAGTTCGCTATTAAGGGTAACCTGGAAGGAATTTTCACCGGGAATTGCATACATACGGTAGCTGCCAGCGCTCAGTGACTGCCCTCCAAACAACACATCCCGGTTGATGGTAATTTCAGTGGCGGCATTGGCGCCCAACCGCCAATACTTGCCATAAGACAGCAGGGCACTGTCCGCTTCGGTACCGAAAATTACCCTGCCTTTTTTATAGGGCCGGCTGTAATCTACGGTTATTTCCAGCCCATCATTGGCGTATGTCACCGTGTCCGGGGGGCTTACCGGGGTGGCAATAAACAACGCATAGACTACGTACAGCACGAAAATAATTATTAATGCACCCAGTCCTATTAATATTTTCTTCAGCATGATTTAGAAGTTTGGTAGTGAAACAGTTGTCTTTACTGACACCGATATTACAAAGTCTTTTTGGATTTTGTTACCTTCCACCTCAAATTAAACAGGGGTGGAATATGCCAAGTCAATTGTTTAAATCTCCTATTGGTCGTTTCAGGGTTATAGCTTTTCTGGAAGGCCTGTCCTTTATTACAATTCTATTCGTAACCATGCCGCTTAAATATTACTACCAGCAGCCGACGCCCAACCTGGTTGTGGGTATGCTGCATGGCGTGTTGTTCATGATTTATCTCTATGCGGCTTTTCGCTTAAAAATAAGTGAGAACTGGGACACCAGGCTTACCTTAAAAACCCTGGCAGCTTCAGTGATACCGTTCGGAACATTCTACATGGATCACAAGGTTTTCCGGCATCTTTGATATGGCAGCTCCGGCGTAACAATAATTTGATCTGAAAAATCACCCATCTGTGTGATTTTTTTTTGATCTTACCCGGCATGAAGCTCAACCAACATCTTTTACTCTGTACCGCGGGACTATTTGCTTTAACGCTTATTTCCTGCCAGAAGCAGCAGACGACCGAAAGTAATATCCAAATACAGCAGGTGGCAGATGGCCCCAATCCATGGACAAACTTAAACTGGAATAATAGCCGGGAGAATTTCCAGTTTGTGGTGGTAACCGATCGTACCGGCGGTAATCGTCCAGGTGTGTTCGAACAGGGTATGGAGAAGCTCAACTTACTGCAACCTGAGTTTGTGATGAGCGTGGGTGATCTGATCCAGGGGTATACCGAGGACCTGGAAGCGCTCAACCGGGAATGGGATGAGTTTGATCAGTTCGTCGATGGTTTGGAGATGCCTTTTTTCTATGTTCCCGGCAATCACGACATCACCAACAAAGTAATGGAGGAATTGTGGGCCCAACGCTACGGCCGCACCTATTATCACTTTGTTTACCAGAATGTATTGTTTCTGTGCCTTAACAGCGAAGAGCCCATACCGGAGGCCGGCAATCCCGGCGGCACCTATCACACCGGCGATTTTTACCTTTCCGAGCAACAGCGAACTTATATCCAGGAAACCCTGGAACAACACCAGGAGGTTCGCTGGACTTTCGTGTTCTGGCACAAGCCGGTATGGCTGTATGAGGAATCCGATAACCAGGCCCGAAAGGATGAAATTGTTAACAGTGGCTGGCCCCAGGTGGAGTCGATGCTGCAGGGGCGTAAACACACGGTCTTCGCGGGACATGTACACCGTTATGCCTACCGCAAAAGAAATAACAGCGATTACATCACGCTGGCCACTACCGGTGGTGGCAGCGCCTTGGCCGGACCTATTTTCGGACAGTTTGACCACGTGTTGTGGGTTACCATGACTGACGACGGTCCGGTGATGGCCAACCTGATGTTGGATGGTATTTTTGACAAAGATTTTCAGAAAGACGATATCGAAAACAACCTGTTTCTCAGTATGCAGAACAAGGTACTGCGGGTTGACAGTGAGTTTGAAAGCGGAAAACCTGCTGACAAACAGATGCTTAAACTAACCATTTTTAATCACCTGGATAATCCCGCGGAAGTGACCATTCAATTGTCGAACCGGGAATTTATTAGCTATGCCGACAGTTTGCTCACCACCACAATCAGTCCCAACAGTGTGTCCACCCGGGAAGTCAAACTCATAGTGAAAGTGGGTAGTGACTCCGTTTCACAGGACATGTTTGCCAGGGAAGTAAGTCGCCACTACGCAAGATGGAAATTGACCAGTGATTTTGAACAATACGGCCAGGTCGAAGTCAATGGCAATACCCGGTTATTTCAGTAATTCCGCACCAGCAGCCCTACACAAATTCCTGTGATCAGGCCCTGGATCCATTGTTTCATCGTCATCTTTGAATCATCTTTGGTTCACTTGATTTTGTGCTCACTGCAAATAATTCCAGCGTTTCTTCCCGGCCTTTGAGGTGTGCCTCTCCCAGATTAGTGATCTGGTATTGGTCATCAGGTTGCATTTTGCTCATTAATGGCCCTGTTACCAACAATTCTGCCTGATACTTGTTGCACAATCCCTGTACCCTGGCGGTGGCATTTAACACGTCACCGGTAAAGGCTATTTCCTTTTTAAGGGCACCTATTTCCCCTACAGTTACCCTGCCGAAATGTACTCCGGCTTTAAAGGCAGGAACTATACCAAATGTTTGCCGATAATATCCTGCTCTTTTTTGCAGGTCGTTCTTCATGGCAAAAAAACAGTTGATGCAGTTATTTTTTTCAATTCCCTTATCTAAATTCCAAGATATAACTATCTCATCTCCAATATATTGATATACTTGACCTCCATAATCAATTATAGATTTCCCCAAATCTTCATAGTAGGAACGCAAAAGGAGAAAGTACTGCTGACTCCCCAAATTTTCAGCGATTCGGGTTGAGGATTTCATATCCAGGAACATAAAAATCCTTACTTCCTCATGAGGTTGATGATACCTGCCACTGAGAAAGCTCCACAGCACATTGGGCCCCA
>JAUIKU010000106.1 GCA_030430675.1 Bacteroidia bacterium
AGGGCTTAGGGCTTAGGGCTTAGGGCATAGGGCGGAATATCGCTCTAATAAGTGGCGCCATTTTGGATGTGGGCGGGGATCTCACAATTGTCTGTTTGCCTGGTGTCGGCAATATGAAAGATCCTCCATGTCTTTCCGTCATGGGCCAGCTGAATGGCATCTACGCCACAATGATGAAAATCCCGGTCCAGGTAAAAAGCATATTTTACCCAAACTGCTGCCAGGTTGCCATCGATGTCAACGCGGTAGTCCCAGATCCGTTCATCCCACACCTGGTCGTGGGGCCGGGCAATGGCGTTGAACCACTGGTTAATATCATCAACTTTTAACTCCCGGGTTCCCTGATTGCTGGTAAATGCGGTATTGGCTGAAACCTGAGGATAAAAATGCTTTTTAACGGCGGCACTATCGCCAGCACGCATACCATCAAAAACATCGATCACCACCTGTACAACTTCCTTTTCAGTCTGCGAAAGGGCTTGCCATTGCGCTGATTGGGCAGTAGACAATTGGTTGCTTAGATATAAAAGCAACCCGGTTAGCAGAATTCTCATGTGTAGCTTGGGTTAGTCACTGCATGATAGCCATTGCCTTCGGCATTTTCAGCTAAAATTCCATCAATGGCAATTAAATGGTTTGGAGTACCATCCAAATAGCATCTGGAAAGATTTACAATAAGCTTTTAAAAAAAATTTGAAACAAATCTCTTAAAAATCAGTATTAATAGTATTACTATCGCTTTAAATAGAATTACTTATATAAACAATAGGGTTGATGCCTGTAGTTAATATCGTTATCGGAGAGAATTATTACAATAAGGATCCCCGGTCGTCCGATCTGGGAGGTCGTATTGTATCAGAGAGTATTTCGCTAATGGCTGCGTTGGGCTTTGAGAAATTCACTTTTAAGAAGCTGGCAGAACATATCGACTCTACAGAAGCATCCATCTATCGCTATTTCGATAACAAGCTGAAGCTGCTTTTGTATCTAACAACTAGCTACTGGGCCTGGATCGAGTACATGATCGATATTAAAACCCATCATCTGGATGCTCCTGAGGAAAAAATGAAAATGATCTTACGTGTACTTTGCCACCTGGAAACGCCTCCGGAAGCGCTTGAGGTCCCTGGAATGGATATCACCACGCTGAGAAAAGTGGTGGTCAACGAGTCCGATAAAACCTATCTGACCAAACAGGTGGATGAGATCAACCGTCAGGGATTATTTAAGGGATTTAAACGGCTTTGTCATAAAATTTCGGTAGTGATCACTGCTATTAATCCTCACTATCAATATCCCCATACCCTTAGCAGTATGCTACTGGAGACGGCCAACCAACAGGGTTTTTTTGCTGAACATCTGCCCTCATTAACCGAGGTCTCCACCAAGAGCAAGGACAGTCTAGAACAGCAGCTTTACCGTTTTCTGAAACTCACCGTCACCAAAATGCTGACTTAAAAATTTTTTAACCAATGAATAGTAATACTATTAATATTGAAAGTAATAATATTCAGGAGCACCTGACCCCCATCAAACGGTTTTTCAGGATGCTTTCCCTGGATAAGCGCGAGATCCTAATGGTCTATACCTATGCGCTATTCAACGGTTTGATCAATCTTTCGCTGCCATTGGGGGTACAGGCCATCATCGGTTTTGTACTTAGCGCGGAATTTTCGGCCTCCTGGGGGCTGCTGATATTTATCGTGGTGGCCGGGGTAGCGGCAGCAGGTGTCATCCAGATCCTGCAACTCTCCATCACCGAGTTGCTGCAAAAAAGGGTATTTACCCGGGCCGCATTTGAGTTTGCCTATCGCATTCCCAGGTTCCAGATTGAAAAGATCTCCGGTCTGTATGCTCCTGAGTTGATCAACCGGTTTTTCGATACCCTGATGGTACAGAAAGGTTTGTCCAAGATCCTGATGGATTTTTCCACTTCATCACTGCAAATATTGTTCGGACTGGTGTTGCTATCTTTCTATCACCCGTTCTTTGTCTTCTTTGGTATTGCTCTGCTGGGTTTGGTATCACTGATCTTTTTCCTCTCAGGACCTAAGGGACTAAAGACCTCCCTGCTGGAATCGAAGTACAAGTACGAAGTGGCCCACTGGCTGGAGGAACTGGGTCGCAGTATGGGCACTTTCAAACTGGCGGGAAATTCCAACCTGTCACTGCAAAAGACCAACCAGCTGGTGGGCAACTACCTGAAATTCCGTAAGGACCACTTCCGGGTACTGGTTTTTCAATTTGGCAATATTGTGGCCTTCAAGACCCTGATTACTGCAGGATTGTTGATCCTGGGAAGCGTCCTGGTCATCAACCAGGAAATAAACCTGGGCCAGTTTGTGGCAGCCGAGATCATCATCTTACTGGTATTGAGCTCGGTAGAGAAGCTGATCCTGAGTATGGAGACCATTTACGATGTGTTGACGGGGATGGAAAAGCTGGGACAGATCACCGATATTCCCATTGAGGATGATCAGGGCATTCCCATGTCTGAATTGAATCCCGGAAAAGGTATCGGATTGGAGTTATCCAATTTGAGTTACCGTTACCCCAATGCTGGTTTTTCCGCATTATCCGGGATTAACCTAACGGTAAAGCCAGGTGAAAAAGTTTGTATCACCGGTCCTCATTTATCCGGCAAATCCACGCTGGCGGGCCTGTTATCAGGGCTTTTCCTACAATATGAGGGATCGGTGCTGGTAAACGGCGTTCCCTTGCGAAACCTCGACCTGATGAGTTACCGGACCCTGGTGGGTGACAACCTGTCCATCCAAGATTTGTTCTCCGGCACCCTGGCAGAGAACATCAGTGTAGGCAGAAATATCCCTGCGGAGGTCATGCTGGATTCCATTAATAAAGTGGGACTGGACTATTTTCTAAAACAATCATCCAATGGCCTCAATACGCTTATAAGACCGGAAGGTCTGGGGTTATCCACCAGTGAGAAAATCAAGATCATTCTGGCTCGTATTTTATCTCAACAGCCAAAACTGATCCTGCTGGACCAGGTATTGGACCACCTGGAGCCGGCTGATCGCCTGAGGATTACCAGGGAGCTGATGGACCTGAAACACGGCTGGACCCTGTTGATGGTTTCTAATGACCCTGAAATCATGAAGCAGTGTGATCAGATAGTTGAAATGAAAGCCGGAAAAGTAAAGCACATACGGACCAACAAACCACAAAAACCGGGACCTAAAAGACATGTTAAACATATCACATAACAGCATCGATCGCGACCGCATATTGAAGGACCAGTCGTCCTACCAGGAAGTGGTTGGCACATATTTTTCAAAGGCTACCATCTATGTATTGAGTGGACTATTGTTCACTGCACTGGTGGTGCTGTTCTTGCCCTGGACCCAAAATATACGGTCCAGGGGAAAACTGACCACGCTTCAGCCACAGGACCGGGAGCAGATGATCAATTCCATGATCTCCGGCAGGGTGGAAAAATGGTTTGTGCGGGAAGGACAACTGGTAGCAGCCGGTGACACCATCGTATTTATTTCGGAAATCAACGCCGAATATCTCGATCCCCAGTTGCTGGACAGGGCTAAAAATCAAACCGAGGCCAAAAAAGCCTCGGTAGAAGCCTACCGGCAAAAAGCGGAGGCACTGGCACAGCAAGTCCAGGCGCTGCAGAAAAACCAGTCGCTTAAGCTAAAGCAGGCGCAGAACTACCTGCGTCAATCGGAACTGAAAGTAATCTCGGACAGCATCGAATTGCAGACTGCAGTGGTCAACCTGGAAATCGCCCAAACCCAGGTGGACCGGCAGGAGGTCTTATACCGGGAAGGACTAAAGTCATTGACGGAGTTGGAACTACGCCGGCAGAAATACCAGGAAGCTTTTAACAAAAAAGTGTATGCGGAAAACGTATGGCTGGCTTCCAAAAACCAGCTGTTGAATGCAGCGATCAATCTGAATACCGTGACCAATGACTACCAGGAAAAAATTGCCAAAGCCAGTTCGGACCGCATGTCGGCCTTGTCCGCTGCCATGGAAGCAGAGGGTCAGTATCAAAAGCTCTACAGTCAGCAATCCAACTATTTCCAGCGGTCGGGTTTCTACTACATCACCGCTCCGCAGGATGGCTATGTTACCAAGGCGCTGGTCACCGGGATTGGAGCCACCATTAAAGAAGGGGACCCGGTTTTCAGCTTTATTCCGGCCAATTACCAACTGGCAGTGGAAATGTTTGTGCGCCCTATCGACCTGCCCCTGATCCGGGAAGGCAACCGGGTGCGGCTGCAATTCGACGGTTGGCCAGCGCTGGTATTTAACGGCTGGCCCAACCTGTCATTCGGTACCTACAGCGGGGTAATTGTAGCGTTCGATCAGGCAGCCGGACCCGATGGCAATTTCAGGGTTTTAGTAGCCCCTGACCCAGAGGCAGCGCCCTGGCCGGAATTACTGAGGCTGGGATCGGGTGTCTATGGCATCGCCCTGCTGAAGAATGTGCCGGTATGGTACGAGTTATGGCGAAACCTCAACGGATTTCCCCCTGACTTCTATATGGATGGAGCTAACGGCAAGAAATTAGTAGATAATTCAAAATGAAGGTGCGTTTACATATTACCTTATTATGGCTCTTATTGCCCTTTTCTGTAGCCGCACAGCTACAGCCAGATACCCTGTACCTGGAAGATTTTTATCAGCTTATTGGTCAACATCATCCTATCGCCCGGCAGGCATTGATGATCACCCAGCGCGGTGAACTGGCGGTAGCGGAAGCCCGGGGGGCCTTTGATCCCAAACTGGTATCCTCCTTTAATTCCAAAAATTATAATGGGCTGGACTACTACGATACCTGGGACAGCTACCTGCAGATCCCTACCCTGCTCAACCTGGATCTCAAGGCCGGATTTGAAAAAAATAGCGGGGCCTATCTCAATCCGGAATCAACCGTTCCGGAAGCAGGCCTTTATTATGCCGGAGTATCGGTCCCCATCGGACAGGGGTTGATCAATCATCCCCGAAGAATAGCCCTGCGAAAAGGTGAAATAACTGGTGAACAACTGGCCACCCAGGCAGTCCAGGTGCTGAACAACCTGCTGCTGGATGCCACCAATACCTATTGGACCTGGTACGAAAGTCATAGGAAATACCAGATAGCCACCCGGAACCTGGGCTTGATGCGGCAGCGGTTTGAAGGCATTCGCACCAACGTGCTCAGCGGTGAAACCGCCCCCATTGATTCCACCGAAACCATGATTCAGGTACAGCAGTGGAGCAACTCCCAGCGTAAAGCGGCGGTTGACCTGTACAAGAGCCAGTTACTCCTACAAAATTTTATCTGGACCGATAGTGTGGCAGTTGATGCGCTGATCCCCCAGGCCCTGCCAGGGGCGGTTAATGAAGCAGTGATAGATTATTTAAACCTGGCAGCCGATCACCCTGAGCAGAAAATGCTGCGGCTGGAAAACGCGGACATAGACCTGGACCGCAAACTGAGCCAGGAGCAGTTAAAACCGGTACTCAACCTGGATTACCAGGTGTTGCTGAACCAGGACAGCCAGTCGGAAGCGGGCAGTTATTTGGCCAGTAATTACAAGCTGGGGTTGTTGTTTGAGTTTCCGGTACTGCTGAGAAAAGAACGGGCGAAACTCAAAACCGCCAAATTGAAGCTGCAAGAAAACCAGCTCAAGCAGGATGTGCAGGCCAGGAAGATAACCAACCGCATCCGGGAAGCATATAATACCACCAGCAACCTGGGCACTATGATCGACCAGCAGCAGGAGATGATCATCAACTACGATCGCTTACTGCGGGGGGAGCGCATGAAATTTGATAATGGGGAGAGCTCCATCTTTCTGATCAACAGCCGGGAAAACAGTAAACTGGCAGCGGAAATGAAACTGGTGGAATTAACCGCCGAGTTTGGGCGGTCCATTGGTATGCTGAGATGGTCGAGCGGTCAGTTTGGCAATGAAATTACGCCTGAGCCAGGGAATTAATATTACCTGCTCAGGTTCTCCAGGAACCCGGCATGAGGTTTGCCTCCATTGACATTTTCAGTCCAGGTTTTCCACACCTTAAAACAAATATCGAGGTCGCCATCCTGGTCTACATCACCCACCAGGGCATCGTGCCCCCCCAGCACCTGATCGAAAACTACCTGTTCACGGAATGACCCGTTGCCCAGGTTTTCCCACATAAACCCCTTTGGAGAGGCCCCTTCGGGTAGGATGCTGTCATCCTCCTGCTCTATAGTAAAAATATCCGGGTCACCATCAAGGTCAAAATCCGCTACCGCCAGGGAGTGGAAGGAGCCGCGCCGGCCTGGTGCTGAAAGAGGCAGCAGGTGCACATTGAACTGCGGATTGGGCTTCCCATTGTTTTCCAGCCATACTCCCCTGGAATCCACCTGATCTCCGCCCACCATAACAATATCCTGATCACCATCATTATCCAGATCAATTACCCAGCTTCTGCAGGAAAGCCCCCAGTACCCGGCGGTTCCGTAAGGCAGGAACCTGCGTTTCCAACTGCCACCGTTATTCTGATACCAGCGGCCCGGCATTACGATATCCAGGTCGCCATCGCCATCAAGGTCCCCAATACCCCGTGGGAAAAAACCCGCATGGATATCGGCGCGGTCATCCACCACATCCAGGGTAACAGTGTCCCTGGGCCAGGCCTGGGTAGGATCGTCGGAAATATGATAAATAAAACAGCCTTCCCGGTCGCCCAATGCCAGCACTTCCGGTTTGCCGTCCCCGTCCAGGTCCTCAGTAATAATGTCATGAATTTCGTGCCTGATGGAATCATCATAGATGTACCGGGTGAAATTGGATTCAGCGGGATTTTGAGGATTTCTGAACCACACCCCTCCTGCTATCAGGTCAACCCAGCCATCGCCGTCTACATCCAAATGAGTGCCGCCAAGCTGGTAAGTAGGCACTTCACCCACTACATGCGGGATCCAGGTATCAGCGTCCTGATACTCGTACCAGCGGTATTCACCGGCAGCAATGGAAAAGGCATAGTCCAGGTCGCCATCATTGTCCAGGTCGGCCAGTACCGGGGTACCATAACGAAAACGGTCTTCAAAGGGAACATCGCTGGTGATAAAGTGGTGTTTGAATATTGGTTTATCCGGCTCCTGATGGGAACAGGCCCATAAGAAAGCCATCAAAAAGAAATCAAAAAAGATGATAGCCCGAATGGCCTGGCTACCGGGAAAAGATAAAAGTCTGGTCATACTTAATGGAGTCAATGATACTTTACGGAGCAGCGGTATGAGGTAAGTAAAGGTAATTTAATGAAACCTGGACAATTTCTTATTATTTTGTGTTTGCAGATTCTATTTTACTTGCTACATTTGCATCCCTGAAGCGCAGGGTGCGTTGAGCAGTGGGCGTTAATATTACTCACACCCACACTCACACTTTCACACTCTCACTCAGTACGGGATTTTAGCTCTCCCGATAGTTATCGGGATAGTTATCGGGAGGTTCAGAGCCTTATAACATTGGGATCTTAGCTCAGTTGGTTCAGAGCACCTGCCTTACAAGCAGGGGGTCGCTGGTTCGAATCCAGCAGGTCCCACGTTGAAAATCAACAGGTTACGAATTAATTTTTGTAACCTGTTTTTGTTTGTGCACGCCAGATGCACGCGAAAGCATCAAAATATTTCCTTGGTTGAACGGTCATTTACATGTCAAATCGTTCATGAAACAATAACAGACTGTTAATCAGTAGGTCCTTGGTTCGAGCCCAAGAGGAGGAGCCTGAAAAAGAGACAGTTACAGCAGTATCTGTCTCTTTTGTTTTTACACTGCCGTGTTTTTGCCGTGTTTTTAGTAAATCCATAATTCTATATTACAAGGAATTTCACAGGACAGAATTCAAACATAAGCCTCCATTGTCTTAATTTGGCCATCCCCGGTTGTAAAAATCCAAGCTCCACTAAATAAACTAATCAGGATCAGTAGGGACTTTAAAATAGCTCCATTTTTCTTATTGGATACGTGTTGGATACGTGTCCGTATCAGGCATCATCGTGCCTGCTTGATTTTGTGGTCCGTTATTACGAACTTATTAATCCTTCTCACCAAACTGTTATCTTGTAACTGTGGAAGTTATCTGTCTTGAATCCGATGCATTTTATGCCCTTATTGATGAAGTTGTCACTCGACTGCGTGAAATCGATAATCACCAACAGGACAAATGGATTCAGGACCAGGAGGCCATGAGAATGCTTGGTGTGAAGTCCAAAGTAACCTTACAAAAACTTCGTGACGAAAGGAAAATCCGTTTCAGTCAACCACAGAAAAGAATAATTTTATACGACCGGGAATCGGTTATCAAATACATTGAAACCCACGCCAACGAAACTTTGTAGCTATGGAATTATCAAAAGAATATGTCAAGGGATTTAATTCTGGTTATCTGCTACGGAAGCATAAGCCTATGTTGATGAAAGAACTTGAAGATGGTATCAAACCTACCTCGCCGTATGTCCAGGGACTGCTGGACGGGAACAAGGAGTACGAGATGGAGTTGGATCGGAAGTTGGATAAGATGCAGGAAAAATCGGTGGAGAAGGGCAAGGATAAGGGGATGGATTTACGACTGTAAGCTTATACTATATTTCTTGAATTGACCCTCTATGACTAGCTATGCCGAAACTTGGCCGATAGTTGTTATTTTAGTTATTCAACTTACATGTAGTAACTGTATTTCAGTTGCATAACTTCATCTTCATCAAGATATTTTAGAATTTCTCCAACGCTTCTAGCACATTCGATAGTAATTGGATATTTACGGTCAAACTGGGTATTATTCCAATTCATTTTTGTAAGAGCGAGTATTTCCGAACAAATCAGATCGGGTGACTCGTCATATTCAAAAAGGCGGATGCCCAATGGTTCTGGTATATATTTTCCTGGATAGGTTTCATAAAAAGGTACAGAACCACGTGTATATAGAATATGTGACTGATCATTAAGCGTTAATTGGGTGCCTCGTAATGGGGGATATTGTTTTTCTCGATATAGTCTAATCCTTGATGGTTGAATCGCTATCAAATCTATGGTGTCAACGTGACAATCTTTTGCTGAATTTCTGAATCCGGTTAACTCAGCATCGTTATAATTTGAGGTTTTATGCAGTACCAATCGCTTTGGAAAAATCTTAATAGCTTCGTAATACTCTTGCAGAGACAGTTTTAAAAGCTGGTAAGCTTGTTCTTCATTAAGATGGGGAACAGGATCATTCTTTTTTTTCGGCACCTCTTCACCTCTCAATATTATCCCTTTACCAAATTCGTTAAAAATCTGGGCAATGCTGGTTTGGGTTGTTTTTTTATCACGGCTCTTAAAAAAACTAATACCCGCATAACAGGTTGTTTGAGAAAGATCCTTACGCAACATGGCCCAAGGAGTACCTGCGGCCTTGTAATAAATAGCTGTAAAGAAGTTCCAGGCAATGGTTGCCTGGTCCTGCATCTCATTCGTTGATTTCCCAATTCTATCCCTAACCAATTGGATTGGAGTTCCAAATTGCATTGCCTTTGCTTTCAGATATCTACGAAAATTCTGCTCTTTCCGGGAGATTTCTTCCTCTTCTATAACTTCCTCAGGAGAACTGTCCACAACTTCTTCTTCATCAAGTTCATCTTCACCGTTGTTTTGCACGAACGTGATAAACTTTTCACTAAGGACGCAGATAATTACATCAGGGCTTTTGTTCTTGGTCAGGTATTTAATTTCATTTAAATAAAGCTGAGCTATGTCTTCAATTCTTCGTTCTAAGTCATCACCTTTTTTTATGATTGAATCAAACTCGGAGTTATTGATTTTTCTTTGATAGGTTTCATCGGTTGTTATTTCACAATGAAAGCCTATTTGGGAGTTGAAACCACAGAAATTAGGGAATAAATTTGGGAGTGGCTTATTGCCTCCTTTTTCTTCAACATGGGTTGAACAAGTTTCCAACCACTCAAGCACTGTCTCAATACTATCAGGCTTACCCACTATCCCTAATTTTATTTTTTCCGGTCGTACGTTATTGATATCAAAAGGACTAAAGTTGTATATCCCAAATTTAGGGCAGATATGGTCTCCTTTACCAAATTGTAATAGAGGCTCTTCTATAAACCTATATTTCATCATTCGAAAAGTGTTGGATTTAGCTCATTGTCATCACAATAATCAACATCACTACTGGACAACGGCCGATTCAATTCTTTCCATTTTGATTCAATAAGGCTTGGTGAAAACTTAAATGGTTCAGGTGGAAATATTTTGATATGTTGATTGTCTCTAAAAAATAAATCTCCCGTTTTCGATAAAAAGTATCCTAGAAATCGAAACAAATAATAAACAGTTTGGTTGTTCTCTTGTTCTTTTATTCCTTTCGCGTAGGTTGATTCATAACGACTGGGGAGATAGCCACCTGGGTTTGTAAAACTCCAAGTCGGATTGATTATCAAATACCATTCACCATTAATCAATTCGAAGAGAGGAATAAAGGCCAAGTGACGGAAGCAAACAATATGACTTCTTTCTTTATTCATAACCTCGAATATGACTGTTTTAGTAGACTCCTTCTTCCCAATCCATCGTGTTTTAAGAGCCCTGGGGGCTTTTCGATTGTTCTTGAAACGCAATAAATAAGGCTTTTTCTTTCGTCTAAAGGCTTCCATTTCTCTACCATAGCAATGGTCGGTTAAAACTTCTCGTAATAACCATTTGTATGTTCTTAATTGATCATCATTTTGACTATAGTAGGATTCTACTTCTATAGTTGTTATTGTTCCTTTATCGATGAATTCTACTAATGGGCTTTCTGCATGAAGGTTATGGAAGGTTATCAATTGATTGCCAGACAATATCCAGTCATTGCATAATTGGGATTTTACTCTTAATCCTTCTTTAATCAATACCTCCTTCTTAAATGACTTTTTCAGTTTCAAGTCCTTTTCCTCCCTTTTTTCATTTAATCTGTTGGTGAGTTCTTGCTCTTCAAAGTCTACATCGGCGATGTACAATTCCTTTGAGAATTCCACCCTAACCATATTGTAGTAAATCGATTCTGGTTCGGTGAGGATATATCCATTTTCTATTCGTTTTTTCCTCTGCTCGATTTGGATATCGGCAAATTCACTGCGAAGGAGGCGCTCAATAGCTTCTAGTTTTTCAGTTGATATAATAGTATTGATCATTTTGTAAAGGTCATCGAGATCAAGAATAGAATCTGTTGGATTAAACCCGATGTCTGTGAATGGCTTTTTTTCGAAACTTTTGGAGGAATAAGCTTTCTTTTTTTGGAGCAGAAGGACAACCACCCGGTCAAAATAAGTTTCCAACTTGTGCTCAATAAACTTATTAACTGTATGTTCCACCTTTGAAAGCTCAACAGTAGAAGACACTTGATAGGATATTCTATTCTTAAAATCAGCTAAATCAACTGCGGGAAAATTTTTCTTTTCTTCCGCATTCAAATTCACTAGGTTAATGTCATAAATAGTATTCAGTAGAGGGATGAGTACATTTTCAGCATGCAGGTTAATATCGTATAAACCTATTGAATTCAAAGTTTCTACCTCAGCTTTAAATCGTGCAATATGCTTACCGATATTGTCTATTAATCTCTTTGTCTTCAAATTATCTGAGATATTTTGGTGAACTTCGCTATGTCTATGTAGAAATAGGTCACAATGACTTAAAGCTGATAAATTTTTATGACTGATATAAGTATATATTCGGTTTTTTGAGTTCACTGCAACCCCCGTTCCCGCACCCACCTCATCCTCACCTTCATCACACTATCTATCCCCCATTCCTCATCATACTTTTTCAAAGACTCAGCATCATCCGAAGCGTAAAACAAATATTGATACTTATAATACCCCTCCTGGTATTCTTTGTAGTCCGGATATTTTAAGTAAATAAATACCATCAAAGCCAGTGATAAGATCGCAAATAACGCCACGAACCTACTACGCCGTAATGTACCCAACCATTCCTTCAGATCCGGAAAGAACCACAAGTAAAGGTGTTTTTCTGGAGCCGGTTCCGCCACGGCTTTCTTGTCCAGGCTTTCCTGGATATTGACTAATTGTCGTTTGATTTCGGAAAGGTCCACGCCACCAGATGGTACGTGAGAAGCAGTTGTGGGCCTGGCAGCTGCAGGAATTTTTTCAACCAAACCCTCAATTCTTTCCACCTTGGAAAAGATAGCTTCCAGCAATTTCTCTGCTCTGTCCTTGGGAGATTTCATATTGACAGGCCTCTTTGGTTCCTGAGGTTTTTATCAAGTTGTTTTTGAAGCCCCCTGTAACTGAAGTCATGGCCGATGGTACTGCCCTTAAATGCCAGGTTACTCTTGCGAAAGGAGATACCAAAAATTTTTCGGTTTCGGTACCGGTGGATCTTGGTTTCGATTTCTTTTTTCTGCAGGGATTTTCTTAACCTCTCCAGGCTAGTGATACCGGCATCAATCTGCTCCTGAATGGCCTGCCTGATCTCCAGTTTTATCAGGTGTTTCCCGGTGATTTTTTCTTTGGGTATTTCTTTGCGATTTACATTGCGAGCCACGGTTAATTGTAGCTCTGCTTCCAACTGATCGCACAATCTGGCAGTGCGATTTTTACACCATTGATCGCTGGCTACTCCCCCATCCATACCAATGCGATTTGCAACAATATGCAAGTGCTGGTGCTTGCTGTCTCTGTGTCGAACTGCGATAAACTGATGTCCTTTTAACCCCATGCGATCGATGTATTGGGTGGCTACTTTCTTCATCAATTGACTGTCGACATTATCATCATAGGCAAAGGATATGGAGGCATGCCAAACTGCATTTTGAATGCTGGGTTTTAGCTTGCGGATTTCATTGAAATCATGGGTGGCTATCTCGGCATTTTTACTGCGCACTCCATACCCCCGGAGCAACTCCGCCTTGTCTTTTTCCATCACATAGTGGACGCATCCTCCGAAGGATTTTCCGATGGTTACTTTTCCTATCATTTTAGCTGGTTTATAAGTTCGTCTAGTTGATCCAGGGTAGCATCAATTCGCTCATGACCGAGGTCCTCTGATGCCTGATTTAAGTTGTTCGCCAGAGCTACTAATTCCATGTAAGCCTGTACCTGTTCAGGGGTCCTTTTAGTAGGTGGACGTTCATCCAAACTCCTGGCCCGGATATAGCTTGAGATTGAAAGACCTTTTTCATTAGCATATTGCTCAACGAATAAATATTCAGCTAGCGTGTATCGAATTGACACCCTTTTTTGGCGCTTGATAAGTTTTGATGGTCTTCCCATAGCAAGTACAACTCATGGCTTCCTAAAAAATCCGTTTCTAGAAAAAATTAAATTTCAATATCCAGTTTTGAGGGACTTTTTGTCAGACATTAACACGTCTGGCTACTTTGAGTAACGGGATTTTTTGGTTGAACTGAAGATAGCAAAAAAGTACAAACTTTCAAAGCGCACTTTTTTGCCCTTTAGTGCTGATGCGGGTCGGACAAATTGCTGGTCACAGCAAACTTATCCACATAGGAGGGTAAGGTACGATGGCCTGTGGAAAAGACAAAATGAACGAAGTGAATTTAGGGTTTTCCACAGTAGGGTCAGGACAGGCTTGCCCATTGCTGGCATGAAATGACAGCAGCTGATGGCTAGATCAGCCCTTCATCTGCGAAGGAAAAATAGCCAGTGGTGGTAAGGATGATATGGTCAACTATCGGCAGTTCCAATAGCTTTCCTGAAGCTACCAGTTTCCTGGTAAGCTGAATGTCAGCCTGGCTTGGTTGGCGGTTACCACTGGGATGATTGTGGGCTAAAATTATGCCGCTGGAGATCGCTTTAAGTGCAGTGATAAAAATCAATTTTGGATCTACCAAAGTACCACTGACTCCACCTGAACTGATCACTGAAATACCCAGTACTTTGTGGGCTCTGTTAAGCAGTAAGATCTTGAATTCTTCCTTAAGTTCGATGGTATCTTCTGACCAGTTTTCAAGCAATAATTCACAGGCTCTAACAGACCCGTTGATCTTTACTCGTTGGCTCGGAGGAACTACGTTTTTGTAGCTGAGGCTAACCTCGGAAACTTTGAAAATGGAGGTGGTTTGAGTTGCCATGATAGTATGATTTAAGAGTGAAACATACCTGCCAAATGATGGCAGAATTATGGAGGCGATCACCAGGCTTTGGCCGGAACTAAAATCAAATGGCGGTGTTGAGAATTGGCTAAAAAATGAAATGGCTTTACGGTGCGAAACATTTGATTTTGTCCGGCCACAAGCCTTAATTTGCTGGAGAATTCTGTGCTTAATAAACTACAATATCCATACTCTTTGTTGTTGGCTACCGCACCTACAGTGCGAAGGTTCGCGGGAAGCTCCAGGGCAGGAAATTAGCCGGGGGGTGGGATGGTCCACCGAAGAATTTCCGAAGGTGGACTGCGCAGCGTTGAATAAGGCTGGCAGTGTAGCTGGCCGCATCCCATGGACAGTTGTACAGAAGGTAGGGTAAAGAAGGGTCCCGACAATTGTCGGGGGCAAAAAAGCAAGGGTCCGCTACCAGCGGACTCGCTCCTACCCTTGCTTTTTTCAAAGGGTAACCGCTATGTGACGGAAGGCTTACCCGGTCTGTGCTAGCTGTCCATGGGCGCCAGGTGCGGACTAACCAGGGGCTGTGGTCTTGTGGTGTGGTTGAAAGAGCGGCAGCTCACAAGGGGAGAACAGCCCGTGACGGAAATGGAAGTTGTGGAACGCCTGCCCGTCTTTGGCGGGTTTGTGGAGTTGGGAAGAGCGGTTAAGTGGAACAACGGGAATGCCAGTCACGCCATATTTCCTTCACTGCCGACATCGGCAGTGATTCTCTAGTTTCCTCGTAGTTCCTAATGGATATCTAATCATAAAAGGGGTTCAAGACCCCTTTTCAACTTTTTCACCATTGGAATTCGGACTAGCCAGGAAATCAACATTCTCTATAGCAACCACTGCTCTTTTTACAACGGTGGTTTTCATACCCTGAGTCTGGGTGTAAGAATTGTAACGCAGTTGAGCGTTCAGTGATACCAAAGTTCCTTTGGTGAGATAATCGGCGATGCCAGCTTTGTTGGAATTCTTCCAGATTTCACAGTCATGCCAGTCTACACGTTCCACTTTCTCACCATCCTGATTGAGGTAGAAATTTGGAGTGGCCATAGTAAATTTAATCACGGTTTTGCCATTGTCCAGGTCAACTTTTTCGGCATCTTTTCCTATTCTGCCTACTAGGATCAAGGTGTTTCTTGCTGAATTTTTCATGATAACAAATGTTTAAGTTTAAAAATAATTACGGCAGGCACATCCAATCGGTAGGGATTAATAGGCAATAGAAAAAGGGCAAAAGCCGGTCAGAAAATACTATTACGCCATAAGCGTGACTGGAGATTTTATGCTTTTCTGTTGCTAATTATGACCCCGATTGATATTGCCGACGGAATTGGGTTTAAACAAGCATTTGTTGTCTGATTCTCAGCGATTACCGCCTAATCCTCTTATTCAGAAATCATATATTAGCTGAAAAGAATGATTATGTGTTAAGTTACTGGACGTTTCTGAGACCTATTATAATATAGGATTGAATATTGTCCGGCAGAAGATGTTTACGTACCGGTTAAAGTCTCACAGTCATGCCTATTAATACATTGACTTAACAATTTAGTTGTTTATTAGGATTGCTATTTGGTAAACCCGAGGATGTGAAACTCCCATAATGCTACTGTCTGTCACCAGCATGTTAGTTGATTCCTACATATTGTTTACATTTGAAAAATTCGGTCAATTCTTTTTGATATCTTCTGAAGCCTGGCACGGTCTCCACCCGGTACTTCAGCAGAACCCCAGCCGGAATAGCCTATTTCATTAAGAGCCTGGCTGACCTTGCTCCAGTCGCTATCACCATCTCCCAGTTTTACGTCAAACCCCTTCGTAATTCCTTCATCGGTCTGTTTCTTTCGACTGTATTCATTTACATCGACTTTCAATATTCTTTTTCCCAATATCCTAACCCACTGATCCGCCATCCATAAATCAAACTAAATATTCAAATTACTGTTATCAAGTATTACCACTTGACCGCCACTAGAACCCTTACGCAATCAATAATAAATCTTTTACCCATCGCGTGAATTTTGGTTTATGATAGACTATAAGCTGTTATTTGTTATATTTCGCACTTCACCCTTGAAACTGGTAATTTGTATAGATTCAATGCACTTTGAGAGCTTGAGGCTTCTAGATGCACTTGAAAGATAGCCACCACCATGATAGAATTCCCGTCGTTCCACAACACCAGATTTGTAGGTAATTTCTGCAAAGAAATCGTCTGGCCGAAGTGGCAGGTAGCTTGCTGGAGGTCCTTTTACCTCAAAAACTTTTAGGTCACCTGAGTTTTGTGCTGCCAATATCATACGTTTTCCATCATTGCTGATCAGTTCAGCTAATCCTTTTGCATCACCATCCACAAAAAATCCCGTTTGTCTAGATCCCAGATGTACAAAAGTTCCGTCACCGTTTCCTTTTAGAAATTGTCCCCTAAAAGCACCGTAATTGCCGGTTTCGATATCGGCAGAGTAGGAATTCCCAGTCAACAATAAATCAGGTTTACAATCCTTGTCGTAATCATCAATCAGAGCGCCGTATACTGGAGCAAACTGAGATTCGCGTGGGAGTGCTTGTACTTCAAACCTTCCATTGCCATTATTGCGGATCAAAGCTGTCTGCAAATAACGAACATCGGCGAAATATGCCTTATTCAACAACTCGATGCCGAAAATCTTATCAACTCTGGAATTGGCAAAGTCTTCGTAAAAGATCATTCTGTTTCTCAAAGAAGGCATCTGCTGCACAAATAAATCTCGGTTATGAATAGGGTAACGTTCTCCTTCTACGAAATACGTAATAATAGGGTCAATAGTCCCGCTCTGATCAAAATCATAAGCGAAAATTTCAATAGGCTGATTATCTGAAGCTTTAAATCTACTATTAAGGCCTAAATTTCCTAGAATGTAATCTGTGTCTCCATCTTGATCCAGATCCGCAGCTGTTATACTATTCCACCATCCTGTATATGCCTCCAGCCCAGTATTATTGGTTATATTTTGAAATCTTTGCTGCCGATTCTCTAAGATAGTTGGTGACATCCATTCGCCAACAATTAGTAAATCCACCCATCCATCATTGCTAATATCAGACCACAGAGCATCAGAAATTGCACCCGCTTCAAAAACCTCTGGATCGATAAGGTCACTAGTTTTATCGACAAATTTTAACTCTTGATTATGAGAGTCGTTTCGTAACAAGAAACTTCTCGCTGGTGAGGGATAGTTTTCCAGGTCGATCCGCCCACAAACAAATAAATCAAGGTCACCATCTCTGTCGTAATCGGCAGCAGTAACTTTAGAACCGCAAACTAAGCGAGCATTTAAAAAACAGCTTCAACAATATGAAAAGTCTGGCGAAGCAAATAGCATTTTGAAAGATTTAGAATTTCAAGAATTTTTTCATCAAGAAAAGTTACGACAACAGCAGTTCATTGATGATAATAAGTTTTTACATAAATTGAATAAAAC
>JAUIKU010000107.1 GCA_030430675.1 Bacteroidia bacterium
TATCATCCATCCCTCGCCCTTGATTTCTTTGCGCAATTGAACCCCCATGGCAACACGGGTAACCCCACTAAAAATGAACCAAAATGCAAACACCAGTGACATGAACAACAACGTCACTCCGGGAGCGCGGAATAAAAGTATTCCCAGCAACAGACTTAGCGCACCTTCTACCAGTAATAACCAACGGTCCTCGGACGACTTCCAACCGGCAATAACCCCGATCAGGTTGAAAATACCATCGATTACCAGCAGCGCTGCAAAATATATTGCCAGTCCTACCGCAGTCAATCCAGGATTGATAAACAACAAAATAGCAAATATTACCAGTAGTCCTCCGCGAATGGCTACCATCCACCAGTTCTTTGTCAGTATTCTTAGCATAAGGGTATCTTTTTAGTAAAGTAGTTGTTGTCCCGGAATATATTGAAATATCGGGTTTAGTTCGGCCTAATTCATAAAAAAATGGAAGATACAACAGCCAGTGTGGCAACCCGTCCCTCGAGCCGGGTAGTGTGCTCTGGTGATTTTACCTGAAACAATATGATTTCAAAGTAGGAAGGTGTTAATTTGTCGGTAAAAATCCCACCAATATGCCGTCTCTGCAAGCTGCCCTGGAAAAAGCATTTACCAAACTTCGTCGCAAACGCATATCAAGAGAGCTTTTTCACCGGAATCACGGAGTGATTCAGCGAGGCATTTTTAAAGGACTCAAGTTGGACGGCAGGTCCAATATTTCACAGGGGCCTTTGGCACTTAAGATTTACGGATTATTCGAACAGGAGGTAGTAAAGAAAATCGAAGCCCTGGGCCCATTTTCAGACGCGGTGAATATCGGTGCCGCAGATGGCTACTTTTCTTTGGGTTTGGTGAAGTCCGGCCTGGCCCAGAGATCGATTTGCTTTGAAATTACCGAGACCGGACGCGATGCCATCCGTCGCAATGCCGAAATCAATGGGGTGGCTGATAAAGTACTGGTGTTTGGAAAGGCAGATCAGGATATTGCGGATCATTTAAAAACGGCGGACTATTCATCGCAGCGTTCTCTGGTTCTTTGCGATATCGAAGGAGCTGAGTTCGACTTGTTTACCCGCCCTTTCTTCGAGGCCATCCGGGGTGCGGATATTATCATAGAATTGCATGACCGGATTTTTATGGGCTCTACCCAGCCCCGGACGGAATTGATAGCCAATATTCCTGAAGGCTACACTTATGAAATTATCAGGTCCAAACCTCCCCAGTGGTCGGGCATTGAGGACATTGAGGCACTTAGTGACAATGATCGGGCGCTGGTCACCTCCGAGGGAAGAAAACTGATTGGTGAGTGGCTGATCATTCAGGCATCAGCCGGGGAAGAAGCTTAGTCCGAGGAGAATTGTATTTTAATAGGCGAATCGAATCGGAGTCCCAATAGCTCCGAAGCATTGCCTTTGTTGATACCCACCTCCAGCAGACCCTGGCTATTGAATATTACAAAACAATCGCCACTGCCGGTTTCATCTATGGAACTGTTAATGCGCCTGAATTGCTCCCGGCCTATGGAGACAGCGTATTTATTTCCCTGTTTACGGTTGCAAAAGGCTTTCTTTTCAATGTTGGTAATCAGATTGCCGTAGTGATCCACCCTGATGACGTGCCCGATTATTTGATCCTTGAGTACCCTCATTTGACGGCCAACCATTTTGTGGTAATCTGTTTTTTGCTGGCCCAGTTCCGCCAGAGGCTTGCCGTTGACAATATCAATTGCAGCCGGAGCCAACACCTCCAGGGCGGGGAAGGCACTGGGTTCCTCCGGTGCCGGGAGTTCCACCACTAATTGTGGGTCCTGATCACTTAACAGACCCAGCATACCGTGATTGGCCATTAAGAAAAACTGGTTCTCCAGCTGTATTGCCAGATGGCTTCTTTCCTGATTGCCCACGGTATCTACCGCTACCAGGTGAATGGTACCATCGGGAAAAGCCGGGTAGGTCGACCGCAATACAAATGCTCCATGAGCCAGGTCAAAGTGCTGGATCTGGTGGCTGATATCTACAATGGCCTGCTGGGGAATTTGGCTTAGAATCCGGCCCTTTAGAGCTCCTACATAGTGGTCACATTCACCGAAATCTGAAGTAAGGGTAATTATGGCCATCGAGCCAGGGGCTATCATTTGATGGTCAAAATTAGGTATTTTTTACTTCTTTTGAATAACTTTAAATAAATAATCAGGTATCGTTTGGTAGAAAAGATAATAACACTTGACAATGTTTCCCTGATAGATTTTCTGGGAGTCGAGAACAAGAATATTAAAGAGGTTGCCACTGCTTTTCCCGAAAGCAAGATCATCTCCAGAGGCAATCAGATCCGTATCAAAGGCGCCCCTCCTGAAATTGTAAAAATCCAGGATATACTCAATGCCTTGCTGGAGCATTATCATCAGTATGGCCGGCTTACCCAGGACAACGTGCAGGAATATCTCCAGGACAGGGATGAACCCAAAAAAAGCGGTGCTAATCAGAGTAAGGGAAGTGTATTGGTCTTTGGTGCCAAGGGAACTCAGATCTCCGCCAAGACCAAAAACCAGCAGTTGCTGGTGGATGCGGTAAATAACAACGATGTAGTATTTGCAATCGGACCGGCCGGTACCGGTAAAACCTACATCTCAGTGGCACTGGCGGTTCAGGCGCTTAAGAACAAGTCCGTAAAAAAGATCATTATTACCCGGCCTGCAGTAGAGGCAGGTGAAAATTTGGGGTTTCTTCCGGGAGACCTGCAGGAAAAAATTGACCCTTATCTGCGACCTATATACGATGCCTTGGATGATATGATCCATCCTGAAAAGTTACAGTATTACCTGGAGAACCGTGTTATTGAAATTGCCCCGCTGGCATATATGCGAGGACGTACCTTAAACAGGGCTTTTATTTTGTTAGACGAAGCCCAAAACACCACGCCTATGCAGCTGAAAATGTTTCTCACCAGGATGGGGCCCCAGTCCAAGATGATCGTCAATGGCGACCGGTCGCAAATAGACTTACCAAAAAATCAGGAATCCGGCCTGGTGGACGCCACCAGGGTGCTGGAAGGGACCCCGGGTATCGCCTTCGTAGAGCTCGACGCCAGGGATGTGATCAGGCACAAGATCGTAAAGGACATAATAAGCGCCTATAACAGGGCGCAGTAAACCCGTTTTACCACTGCTTTGATTTTGATACTGCCAGATAGTAACCTGTTGGCTTAAAGTCAACCTATGCTTAACTGGCTGCCTTATCCGATGGTGAGGGCTTCCCTGTGCTTCACCTCAGGGATTTTTATAGGCCTGGAGTATTGCCCGCCACCGGGCCTGGCCGTGTTATGGATCTGGCTAATCGCGTTTTACTGGCTTGCCCTGAAAACACCTGGCATTTTAAACCCAGCCTGGCATCAACTTAGGGGAACGGCAGCCCTGGTGTTGTTTTTCATGGCTGGAATGGTGAGGACACAGTCTGAGGCATACCGGGTGGATGAGTCAGTGGGTCAGGCGGAGCTCTACCGGGCCAGGGTGATAACACCCTCTGAAGTTAGAGGGAACTACTGCCGAACCGTGCTGTCGCTACATCAAGTTTGGCTGAATGGGCGGGAAGAAAAGGTCAATGATCATTTGCTGTGGTATCAATCAGTGGAAGAGGCATATGAGTTTATCTATGGCAGTGAGGTAGTCATCAGAGGAACTCCACAAAGAATAAATCCCCCGGCAAACCCACTGGAGTTTGACTATGCGGCATTTATGTCCAGGAAGAATATTTTCTGGCAACAGTGGTCACGTTCAGGTAGTACTGTCAGCCATAGTCTGCCTCAGGCCGGTTCGCTGATGGGCTGGTGCCATGGCATGAAAAACTACCTAAAAAGCCAGCTACAGACGGTGTTGCCGGCAGGACATGCACAGGAAATAGCCATGGCCATGTTATTGGGAGACCGGGCCATGGTCTCGGATGGCCTGGAGGAAGCCTTTGCCGATAGCGGCACCATTCACATACTGGCAGTTTCCGGCCTCCACCTGGGAATTTTATACGGGATTCTGTTGCAATTTTTTGGTGACAGACGTAACCACAGATGGTTCAAGTGGGTTTTTTTGCTTTCGTGTCTGCTGGTTCTTTGGTCTTTTACTATGCTGACCGGTATGGCACCTTCCACTCAAAGGGCCGCTACCATGTTTTCCGTGATGTTATTGGCCAGGGTATTCAGTCAGCAGGATAATACGGTGAACACCCTGGCGCTCTCCGCACTGGCAATTCTTTGGGTAAACCCTTACCAATTGTATTCCGTGGGATTTCAGCTTTCCTTTGGTGCATTAGCTGGTATTCTCTATCTGCAACCCCGGATAGTCAGTTGGTGGAAAGCACCCAATAGAATTGGCAAATATTTTTGGGACTTGGTAGCAGTCAGCCTGTCGGCCCAGATAGCGGTACTGCCCTTAAGTATATTCTATTTTCATCAAGTCCCGGTCTATTTTCTTTTAGCCAATCTGTTGTTGGTACCCCTGGCTTTTGGAATAGTGGCGGCTGGGATCTTTTTATTCGTTTTTTCAGCTACTCCATTGCTGGCCCAGGTCATGGCTACTTTATTATCATGGCTTACCACCCTGGCTGGTTTCATTGTAAACTTGGTGGCCAATTTGCCCCACAGTACCTGGCAACGCCTGTACTTCAACAAGTATGAACTACTGATTTATTATGGAATTATGGTGACGGGAGTAGTCTTTTTACAAACCCGCAGTCGGGTGATCTGGCATCTTTTATTGGTGATGTTATCCTCTTTGGTACTGGTTAATGCTTACAACGGTGTGGCTAACCTTCAACGGTATTACCTGACCATTTATCAATTACCCGGGCATAGTGCCATGGACTTTGTGGCAGGTCGCCGGTTCTATTCGGCAATGGACCCTGATCTCAGGTTAGATACTACCACTATTGACTACAAGATCAGCAATTACCGGAACTACCATAAGCTGCTTCCGGGACGGGACCCTTTTGTAGTCGACCGGAAAGATGCCATCCCGGTTGACCAGTGGATATTTAGGGGAAAGCGGATAGTTTTGATTAAAGCCCCGCCTGATCATTGGATTGGTAGTAAAATTAAGTTAAAATCACATATTGTAGTGGTATCCAATAACAGCATTACCCGGCTAGATCAGCTCAGTTCCCGATGGCTCTTTGACCTACTGGTTATCGATGGTTCAAATGGGAAAATACAGGCACGCAAGTTGGAGCAGCAGGCCAGGGCTGTCGGATTACAGGTACACAATTGCTGGGAAAAGGGATATAAAAAAATTAAGCTTTAACAAAATGGCACTAGTTGATTATCACACCTCAGACAGAATAGCGTTTATCACTTTAAACCGGCCTGATAAGAGAAACTCGTTAAACCAGGAGATGGTGGAATTGCTGAAAACCTGTTTTAACCGGGCTGCTGATGCCGAAAATGTTAAGGTAATTGTACTCAAGGCAAATGGACAGGTCTTCAGCGCCGGAGCGGACTTACAATATCTTCAGCATTTACAGCAATATTCCTACCGGGAAAACCTGGCAGACTCTCAGCAGTTAAAAGAGCTTTTCCAGTTAATCTACACTCACCGCAAAGTGGTAATTGCCCAGGTGCAGGGTCATGCCATTGCTGGAGGATGCGGTTTAGCTACTGTGTGTGATTTTGTTTTTGCACACCCTGATGTCAAGTTGGGATACAGCGAAGTACGTATTGGATTCGTACCGGCTATCGTTATGGTTTACCTGTTGCGACGGTTGGGAGAAGGCCCAGCCCGGGATCTGTTGCTATCGGGCCGCCTGATCGAGGCGCCGCAGGCACTGGCCTGGGGGTTGATCAATAGGCTGGTACCGGTAGAAAGTTTGGAAAAGGAAGTGAATGCTTTTGCCGGGAAACTGGTGGTTGAAAATGCAGCTGAATCCATGAAGCGCATAAAAACCATGATAGCGCAAGTCCAGGAAATGAAGCTGGAAACAGCGCTGGAATATGCGGTAGAACAAAATGCTGCTACCCGGGAAACAGAAGACTGTAAAAAGGGAATAGCGGCATTTTTAAACAAAGAATCCATACGATGGTAGGGGAGGTAATTGCTAATGGTACTTTGACCCTGCCTCTGCCTGAGATTTTCAGTTTCAGGGAATGTCTTAGATTTCTGGGACGCAATAAAGATGAGTGCCTGCATCAGGTACAGAATAACCTTTGGTACCACGCGGCTAAGATCGGCGGTAAGACCGTGCTGATGGAGGTTGGTTGCCACGGAGATGAACTTAGGGTTAAGCCGCTGAATACCAGTTTGAATCATATGCAGCAGGGAGAGCTGGTCAGTTATATTGAAGAGATATTTGATTTAAAGAGAGACCTGGAGCCGTTTTATGGCTGCGCGAAAAGAGATCCCATGTTAGCAACATTATGCCAGCGCTATTTTGGATTGCGCCTGTTGGGTATTCCGGACCTCTTCGAGTCTTTGTGCTGGTGCATTATTGGTCAGCAAATAAATCTGGCATTTGCCTACCGGCTCAAAAAGCGACTGGTGAGCGCTGCTGGTGAAGCCGTGTCCTATCAGGGTCGGGATTACTATGTTTTTCCAACTCCCGGGGAGGTAGCTCAGTTGCCGTTGGAGGCTTTCGGTAGTTGGCAGTTTTCCCGGTCCAAGGCGACCTATCTAGTGGGTATAGCACGGGAAATGCTTTCGGGTAACCTGAATAAAGCGCTTTTACTGGATCAATCTCCTGAGGAAGTGGAGCAAGAACTGTTGAAACTTAAGGGTATCGGTCCATGGAGTGCTCATTATGTAATGATGAAGTGTCTCAGGATAACTTCCGCTTTTCCGGTTGGTGATGTAGGGTTGCAGAACGCGGTAAAGATACAGCAGGGGTGGTCACAAAAACCATCGATCAGGGAACTCCATTCATTGGCGCGTGGATGGCACCCATGGGAGTCGTACGCAACTTTTTATCTGTGGCATTCACTTATTTCATGATACCGCAGGAAACAAAACGTTTGCATTTTAGATATTTCAGAAACTCAGATTTCTCCTTGGTTAAAGTGCTGAATAGCAACCCGTTGGTTACCACGTATGTCGGCGGGGCAAAAAGTGATCAGGAAATTGAGCTGAGCATGGAAAAGTACCTAAACTATCATTTACAGCATCCGGGTTACGGATACTGGTTTACCAGGTTGAAAGGCAGTAACCAGTTTATAGGATATTTTCTGGTAAAAACGCTGGTGGAAACCGGTGAGACTGAGATTGGTTATCGGTTGCATCCGGACTACTGGGGTCAGGGGCTGGCCACAGAGGGTGCAACGGCATTGCTTAACTATTGCTTTGACAAACTCGGTAAAGACCGGGTAGTTGCGGTGGCACACCCTGATAACATGGCATCGCGTCGGGTGTTGGAAAAATCTGGATTGAGATTTAAAGAGTACGGTAAATACTACCAGGTCAGGTGTGCCTATTATTCACTGAGTCGTGATCAATGGCGGCAGCACTAGACATATTAAACCGGTATTGGGGATATGATTCATTCAGGGAACCCCAGGAACAGGTAATCGAATCCGTGCTGGAGAAGCACGATACCCTGGCGCTGATGCCCACTGGTGGCGGTAAATCCATTTGTTTTCAGGTACCTGGAATGATGCGTCCAGGCCTCACCTTGGTGGTAAGCCCCCTTATTGCTCTTATGAAGGATCAGGTGGGACAACTCAAGGATCTCGGTATCAAAGCTTCCGCTGTTTATACCGGAATGAGTTCCCGTGAGATTGACCTGAAGCTGGACAACTGTATCTATGGAGATATCAAATTTTTGTATTTGTCACCTGAACGCCTAAAGTCAGAGCTTTTCAGAACAAGATTGGTGAAAATGCCGGTACAGTTACTGGTGGTAGATGAAGCACATTGCATTTCCCAGTGGGGATATGATTTTAGGCCTTCGTATCGAAATATTGCTGAAATCAGGGAGTTTTTACCCGGTATTCCGGTGCTGGCGCTTACCGCAACGGCCACTGAGGAAGTAAGGGAGGACATTACGGAGCAGCTTCGATTCAAAAACGGTAAGATATTCAAGAAAAGCTTTGCCCGCCCCAATTTGTCTTACCAGGTTTTCATTGGCGAAGACAAAACCGGTAAGCTCATTGAGTTGCTCAAGCAGACCAAGGGCAGCTCGTTGGTTTATGTCAGTACCCGGAAAAAGTGTCGTACTGTTTCCTTGGCTTTAAGACAAGAGGGTCTGGAAGCTGGGTTTTATCACGGGGGGTTAAATCCGGAGGACCGGTCACGGATACAGGATCAATGGTTGAAGGATCAATTTTCCGTAATGGTTGCTACCAATGCCTTTGGAATGGGAATAAACAAAGCAAATGTGCGCCTGGTCACCCATTTTGATATGCCCGATTGTCCGGAAGCCTACTACCAGGAGGCTGGCCGGGCCGGCAGGGATGGAAAAGCAGCCAAAGCGGTTTTGCTGTACCGGCAGGGAGACATGGAATTAATTCAGGAACGCAAGCTCAGTGAATATCCCGAAATTGATTATTTGAGAGAAACCTATCAGCATCTGGCCAACCATTATCAAATGGCCATTGGCAGCACAAACCCGGAAGGTTATGATTTCGACCTGGAACAGTTTGCCCATAAATTCCACCAGAAACCGTTGCAGGTGTACCATGCACTGAGAAAACTAAAACTATTCGGCTATCTGGAGTTGACAGAGGACCTGCATCAGCCCACCCAGTTCAGGTTTGTAACCGATCATAAAAGTGTGTATGAATTTCAGATAGCCAATGCCCGTTTCGACCCCATAATAAAGGCCTTGCTCAGGTTGTACGGGGGAGAGTTATTTTCGATACCGGTAAATATAAATACATCGCGCATAGCCAGGTTATTGCACTGGGAGGTAATCCAGGTAAATAAAATGTTGCAAAGCCTTCAGGATAATGGACTGGCGGTGTATCAGCCCAAAAAAGATCAGCCTCAGATTTTTTTCACTACACCCCGGCAGGAACCGGACAAGTTACAATTTGACCGAAAAACCTATCAGGAAAGAAAGCGCAGTGATCTGGGTAAACTGAACTCTATTTACCAATATGTTCACAACCATCTTGTTTGCAGGACATTGCAATTGCTGGAGTATTTTGGTGAGTACTCAGATAAAAAATGCGGAGTATGTGACGTTTGTAAAGGCCCCATACCGGATCCCGATTTTAAAGTAATCCGGAATGACATCAGGCAGGAGCTTACTCGAACCCCGCAAACTCTGGCGGCATTAACCGGAAATTTAAATCGGATTGTTCCCGTTCATGTTGCTCAGGTGGTACAGCTGATGCTGGAACAGGGAGAGATAGCATATGATAAACTGGAGCGACTCGCAATATTAGACGCCAACGCGTAACCATGTCTTTCAGCTGATTTAAGCGTTAACTTTCCAACGCGGCCACACCCGGTAAAATTTTCCCTTCCATATACTCCAAAAGTGCTCCACCTCCGGTGGAAACATAACTCACTTGTTCTCCGAACCCCAATGAATTGACGGCCGCGGCAGAATCTCCTCCACCTATCAATGAGTAAGCGCCTTTTCCGGTAGCTTCTACCACAGCTTCTGCCACGCTGATGGTACCATTGGCAAAATTGCTCATTTCAAATACCCCCATGGGTCCGTTCCATAATATAGTACGACTGGACCGAATGGTTCCGGCAAACACCTGTCGGGCCTCAGGACCAATATCCAGACCCATCCAGCCTTCGGGAATGGCATGGTTATCAACTACCTGTTGGTTAGCCTGATTAGAAAATTCATCAGCGGCTATGGAGTCTTTGGGAAGTATCAGATCTACGCCATTTGCCTTGGCTTTCCGGATTAACTTCAATGCCAGGTCCAGTTTATCCTCTTCCACCAGGGAATTGCCAATTTGTCCACCCAGTGCCTTAAAGAATGTATAGCACATACCACCCCCAATGATCAGGTTGTCGACCTTATCCAGCAATTTTTCGATAATAAGTATTTTATCGGATATTTTTGCTCCACCCATAATGGCAGTAAGCGGCTTTTCACCCTGCTTTAGCACCCGGTTAGCATTGTCCAGCTCCGCCTGCATCACGAATCCAGCTACCTTGTCCTGGAAATATTCCGCCACCACTGCCGTGCTGGCATGAGCCCGGTGTGCGGTGCCGAAGGCATCGTTGACGTAAACATCTCCGAGTTTTGCAAGCGCTCCGGCAAAATCCTTATCACCTTTGGTTTCCTCAGGATGGAACCTGAGATTTTCCAGTAGCAGGACCTCACCATCGCCCAATGCAGCTGCTGCCTGCTCTGCCTGATCGCCCACACAATCATTTACAAATTTCACGTTAGTGTGGAGTTTGTCCGATAAGTGATCTACCAGGTGTTTAAGAGAGAATTTCTCCTCGGGCCCCGATTTGGGCCGGCCCAAATGAGACATCAATATAGCTGCGCCCCCGTCGGAAATGATTTTTTCTATGGTTGGAAGTGCCGCTTTAATGCGGGTGTCATCAGTAATATGGTATTGATCATCCAGGGGCACATTGAAGTCTACTCTAATAAGTGCCTTCTTGCCGTGGAAGTTGAAGTCAGCCACTGTTTTCATATTATTATTCTCAAAGGAAGTTTTAACTACATTCTTTTCGGACATTTATTTGGGCGTTACCCCCAGCTGCTCTTTTAAGCCGGTTATTGATTGCTATGCCCAGACCCTGTTCCGGTACTGTTTCGGCAAAAATATACCTTATGTTCATGCTATCCAATTTTCTCAAGGATGCAAACAGGTTTTGGGCAGCCTCTGTCAAATTGCCGGTAGGGGACAACTGGATCTGATAACCATGGTCGAGCTGTTCAAAGTATCTGCTAAAGCTCAATACACCTACCTGCTCATGGCCGTATTGGTCAAGCAATTCGGAAATGTTTCCCAGGATCAGCGACTTGGATGGGGAATAGTGGCTCTTTAGCATACCGGGTGCCAGTGGACTGTCAGACATGGACTTCATGGAAGTTTTTCCGATGAGATGTTCGATGCTTTCCACAGGCACTCCACCTGGCCGGTAAATTACCGCTTGACCATCCTCAAAACCTACAATGGTTGATTCTATCCCCACTTTGCAGCTACCCCCATCAAGTATGTAATTGATGGCCTCGCCCAGCTGATCCGCCACATGTTGGGCACTGGTGGGACTGATGTATCCAAATGGATTTGCGCTGGGGCAAGCTAATGGGAAACTCAATGTCGCCAGAAGTTTCGCAGTCAGTGGGTGGTCGGGAACCCGCACTGCTACGGTTGATAGCCCACTGGTTACCAGTTCGGGGATCTCATCTGCTTTGGGAAGCACTAGTGTCAGGGGGCCGGGCCAGAGGGCCTGTGCCAGGATCCGGGCGGGCTCCGGGATTCTCCTAACTACACTATCCAGGCAGTCATAAGAGGCGATATGCACAATCAGCGGATCAAAAGAAGGCCTGCGTTTGACTTCAAAGATCTTTGCCACTGCTGTAACATCAAAAGCATTACCGGCCAAACCGTAGACTGTCTCGGTGGGCACTGCCACCACGTTGCCCCGGTTTAATTCGTCAACAGCTTTTTGTATGTCAGTACCGATTTCAGCCATAGCAGGTTATTTAGGGGCAAATTTACCCTAAAAACGCTATTCGCCATTTTTTTGAAAAAAATTACATGTATTGGATATTGGCAGAACTTGGATTTTTGTTCTGGGAGCCCGGGACTACATTTGTATTGTAAGTAGTTAATTTATTCGTTAGAATAGTTTGGTTGATTAATAATTAGTGGTTTTTAAGTTTAGTGTTTAATGTTACGAACCCCGTCTTTATGGCGGGGTTTTTTTATTCAATTATTATGGTAACCTTATTCACTCTTTTTTCTTCTAACTTGTTGGTTTGTACTCCGGCACCGTAGTTGTTCATATCTCCTTTCACCGCCGCCACAAAGTATACTTTTGCCTGCAACTGCTTGAATGAAACCACACCTTTGTCGTTTGTAGTCCCTTGCTGAACCGGGTTTTCCTCTTTTTGAAAGTCCTCCTTGTTGGCATATAGGGTTACTGAAACGCCTGACTCCAGGTTGCCCAGATCGTTGCGAATGGTGATTTTTAAGCTGGTAGGGATGGCGTCACTCGAGGTAAATCCCATGCCTATCAGGAGAAAAATAAAAAGTGAAAAAAATAGCTGTTTTTTCATTGTATACGAAGTTTTGATGCAGTATAAAGTTAAGTCTTTCCTTTATAAGCAGCAACTGCATAATACCACAACTAAAATGATTCCTGCCGCTTAGCCACCCTTCAGGATTCTTTCCCCCACAAACCAGTATTGATCATTTTCAGGCAAGGGATGAAACTTACTGGCCTGAATGTCTCTTGACAATCGTTCCAGAATATCACGCTTGTAAAAAGAGCTGCCGCCACAAATGGCAATTGCTTTATTGATCACTTCGATTACTGCTTTTGAAACCAGGGTTTTACGTGCTAAAATTGACGTACTGTATTTGTCTTGTGCCTCAAAATCCAGATTGTTGGCAACTCCTGCCATATCTTTCCACATGGTTTCTGCCAATGTCATTTCGTTGTAGATCTCGCCTAAAAGCCCCTTGATATATGGTTTGGATCTGGCATTTTTTCTGGCCTTGGCAACTGTTAGCTCATAAACCTTTTGTGCAATACCGACATACGCTGACATAATTAATGGCATCGCCACAGTCAGCACCACATTCCAGAACGGATGAAATTCACCTTGAGGGCGTTTTAGGGCGATGGCGCTATCCGGTACAAAAACTTTATCGAATTTTATGGTGTTGGATCCGGTGCCCCGCATCCCCAAAGTATCCCAGTCATCCAATACGGTCACACCTTTGCTGGACAGGGGAATGCCAAAATGAAGCACTTGCCATCCTTGCACCGGGTCGAGGTAAGGAGCGCTGGTTACCGCTACATGGCCGTATGCGGATTGACTGGCAAAAAACTTGTTTCCGGAAACCAAATAACCATCTTCCACCTTAACCATTTCTCCATTGGATTCCAGCCAGTCTCTGGCCCCGGTGCTGATCAGAATTAACGCCTTTTCCACCACTTTCTTCAGTACTTCTTCACCTCCCTGACCCTTTTTGTATTTCCAGACGTTGGCCGCAATCAAGTGGGAATGCATTGACAATGCCAATGCGGTGGAGCCACAATACATTCCGATGATCCGGAGATGATTGCATAATTCACCATGAGTTATCCCCAAACCACCAAGCTCGACAGGGATAAGGGCAATAAAGTACCCATGGGCCTGAAGTTCCCGGTAGTTTTCTTCCACAAAAGAGCCATTGGCGTCGTTAGTGGCGGCCCTATCCTCAAATCCGGCACCCAGCTGATGACTAAGTTCAGGGGTGATCTGTAATTGCTTAAAAGTTTCCATAATAGTTGTTATCACTTTGTATAATAAAACCAAAACATTTCCCAGGGCTTGATTTAGCCTGGAATTTATCGACTCTGGGGTCAACATTCAGCTATTAATGGAATGACGATTAAAAAGATTACCGCCTGGATGACTATTGATTGGGAATTGTCTTTTAGCGTACTACTGCTACGCCGCCTCTTTTTTCGAAAACTTCCGGATCATCGGGAAATTTGAATCGCATAAGGTAAGGATAAGTGCCCACAGGTACATCCTTGCCCCGGTAGGTACCGTTCCAGTTAAAAAATTTATCTGAACTTTCGTATATCATCTCGCCCCAGCGGTTAAATATGAATACCTGGAACTCGTCGGCAATATCATTGGGATTGTGAATATAGAAGGTGCGGTTTTCCGGAATACTGCTATCTGGCCTGAAAGCATTGTGAGCAAATATTTGCGGGGGGCAAATATCAAAAAGACTGATGGACTCCAGGGCGCTGCAACTCACACCCTGAACTGTATTGGTTACCAGTACCGAGAAATTGCCCCGTTCATTCACATCTATTTCAGTTTGGTCGCGAGTGCCCGGTATTTCAATCCCTGCCGGATCAAACCAGATCAATTCTACATTGGGTTGATTGACATTGGCCTCGATAATGGTGGCGGCCTGGTTTTCACAATCGGAATAGGCCTCTAATTCTACCAGCAACGCAGGTCGAATGTTGACATCGGAAATAGTAGCTTCTGATTCACAGACATTTTCATTGGTACCCACTCGTACACTATAGGTTCCACCTTGTGTAATACTGTGCTGACGGGCTACTGCTCCGGTTATCCTGGTACCGGTCACCGGGCTGCCCTGATACCACTGATAGGTATAGGTAAGCGTGGGGTCGGGATTGGTGACTACCGCTGTTAAAATTCTTGACCCACTGCAATCCTGAGCGGCGGTATCAATTTCCACCAGGATAATTTCCGCCAGATTGACTTCTACCATCACAGTAGAGTCACAAAGTACGCCATTGGGGTCTTCGGCAGTGACAGAATAAGTGCCGGATTGGTCAACGGTTACGGAGTTTTGAGTAATGGTGGCATTCGATCCCGGAGGTCCGGTTACAGTGCTCAATTGCCCGGATGTTTGGTAAAAGAAGGTAGCGATAGGCCCACAACCTTCTGCAAAGCCAGGTACATCAAGATCGATATTGTCGTTGGCGGTATCTACCAGCAAATCGGCCAGCGATTCGGTACAACCATTGGTGGTGGAGGTTACTTCCACAGCATATCTGCCGGGGACAAGTCCGGATATTTCGAATCCATCACCGTTGGGAAAAGGCGTGCTGACAATCCCGTTGGCCTGGCTGATCTGGCCGTTGGTGGCTTGATCTCTGAGGATATAATTTATGGGAAATACCGATCCGTCGGGAATAAAGACCCTTATAACCCCATCGTCAAGGTCACAACTGGTAGGCACAATTTCATTTCCGGCAATAAAATTTGCGTTCTGATCCTGGATTACCACTCCGTCAATGGTTTCACGACACTGGCTCACATTGTCGATCAGGGTTACCGAATATACCCCGGCAGTTAGCATGGGTACATTGATCATGCCCGGTCCGGAGGCGGTATCACTGACCACATTGGTACCGTCACTGGTTTCCACTGTGAAGCTGCCACTGGAAATGATGTCCACGTCAATGCTGCCCTGAGCAAGACCACAGCCCGGAGAATCATTGCCACTGGCAGTTAATGAAGGAGGAGGCAATACTGCTATATTCACGGAATCACTGGTGGTACAGTCAGTGACGTTGTCTGTAACGTTTACCACATACAGGTAATTACCGGGAACATCGGTGGCTACTTCCATGATGCGCAAGGTATCTGCAGGTGTACTGATCACCGTATTATCCAGGGTAACCACCCACTCAAAAGTGGAATTGGGATTGGCGGCATTCAGGCTGTCTGCGTCGTCATTGATACAATAGATGCGATCGGGTCCCAGGTCTACCGCCGGATTTACCGGATTGGCCAAAAAGTTGCTGGAATTGCTACATCCCGCTTGATTGGTAACAGTTACCGAGTAGGATCCCGCCTGGGTGATGGTAACAGTATTGGTGGTATCACCGGTGGGCATCCAAAGGAATGATAATCCTACAGTATCAGCGGAAGCGGCGGTAACCGTGGCCGATCCATTACACAAAGGGACAAAAGCCGGGATGCTGTCCAGCACAGGTTTACCCGAAATCTCAATGGTTTGGAACATGGTAGTGTCGAAGGAAAAGTTGCAATTGTGCACCCTTAGTTCCACATCATAGAAACCCGGGTTGGTGAACTGGTATTCGGCTTCATCCTGAAAAGAAGCAAAGATCACTGAATCGACACCCTGCGGTTTCACGGTCCACTCATAGTTATCCAATGACTGACATGGTCCTGTCCCCTGGAATATGGTGGGTTCTTCCAGGCAGAATCCATCTACAAACATGCTGGTACCGCTGGAAGGAGTTGATAGATTCTGAATAAAATTGGGAAGGCCCAGACTGCTGCTGGTACCACCGGCTAACTGCAATCCCAATTCCTGGAATCCTACCTGGTCATCTTCGGCATCGGCCCCCACAATTTGGCCCAGACTGTTTTGACCATCACGAGCTACCAGTAACTGACCGGTAGGACTTTGCTGAATGGCGCCCAGTGGTACGCCGCTGCTAAACACTTCCAGGGGAGGAGTATTTTCAATGGCAGCATCGGTAGTGTCGAGTTTGATGCGGTACAGCCCACCCTGCAAGGTGGAAACAAATAAGTGATTGGCGCTAAAGTAAATACCATAGGGAGAACCATTAACATCGACTGTAAGCGGGTTTTCGATCACTCCGGTGCTGTCGATGAAATCAAAGATCTCTACTGCATTCTGACCCTGAACGGCCACTGCTATCCGGTCACCGGCCGGGCTGAAGTTCATATATCCGTGGGCGTCTTCCTGGCTTCCAATGTTATGGATGGATCCGGCTGATGATAACACCGGGTTACCGATTCCACCGGCTGCCACCGGGTAAGCCCTGAAAGTATTGGTGCCCCATTCATGGCCCACTACCCAGGTTGAATCGGCGCCGGTAAAGGCTGCTACTCTCTCTGTACTGCGCTCAAACAGGGGTTTGTTTTTAATTACCACATCTCCCAGTCCCATTTCTTCCTTGATGTCTACCACGGCATAACCCATGATATAACTGTCCAGCCCGTCTTCATCATAGACTTCTTCGGTGGTAAAAATGTAGTACAATGTTTCATCATTGGGGTAGGGGACGATAATGGAACTTTGGGTAGAACTGGTGGTGCCGGTAGATCCCGGTGCTCCCCCGATGTCGGTACCGTTGGGCATTACATTGCCTTCACGGTTCCAGACGGTTTCACCATCGGTATAAAACAAGACGTTGCCATTGCGATCGGAAATGGTGGCGGTACCTTCCGGAGCTACCATGGGACCGCTGATGGCCTGTTGTGGATCATTGAAATTATAACCGGCATTTTGACCAAAGTACCATACCGCAGAACGCATATCCTGCTGCCCACAAACGGTTACTTCCGCACTGGTATATACCTTACAACCCGGATTCAGTTGGTCTTCCACTACCACCCAGTAGACTCCGGCGGTGTCGGTAGTATAGGTGGGACCGGTAGATTTATCGTGCCAGGCGTAGTCAAAAAGGCCCATACCACCGCCTCCACCGCCTCCGCCACCACCACCACCGCCACTTTGGGCCATGGGGTCCAGCACTACGGATTCACCGGGACAAATAATAGTATCAGCCAGCTGGGCTTGCAGGTCGTTTTGAATTATGGTTATGGTAGAATCATGGTTGAACAGTTGCCCGTTAAGTGTGTAACGCATACTGACCTGAATAGACCCTCCTTGGGTAAATGTAAAACTGGGTGCCAGAAGTCGGGAACTGGTGGTTCCAATAACCCATGAGAAGTCAGTAGCCATGGGATCTACCTGTGGAAAGAACTGGGTAGGGGCGTTGGTACATTCTCCCATTACCATAAACATCTGGTCTTCTGAATTTCTGCGGGCAAAGGCAAACTCCGGGAATTGACGCCCATTATAGTTTATATTTCCAATGTCTTCAGGCATTGGGTCGTAACCAATGCTGTCCAGTTCCAAATCGGGCTGGTCAATTTGCCCCACTAAAAACTGCCCGGAATTC
>JAUIKU010000343.1 GCA_030430675.1 Bacteroidia bacterium
CATTCGATGAAATAATATTTATAAAATCAGTGGACCAGGGATTCCTGGACCGCTTAAATGCCGGGATCGATTTGGGATATTCGCTTACCAAGGCCCGAAACCAGCGTCAGTTTACCATCAGGAGTAATGCCGGGTACCTGGCAGAGCGGTGGTCGGTGGATGCTACCTTCAACAACCTGCGCAGTACCCAGGATGACGTGGAGCCTATTAAACGGACCGATGCCAATCTCACCTTGCGCTATGTACTGCCAAAGGAGTGGTTTATCCTTACCCAGGTGGACTTCCTGTCCAATACCGAGCAACAACTTGACTTGCGGACCAACGTCAAGCTAGGGGTTGGTAGGTATATTGTACGAAGCAATCAGATGTACTGGGGGGTACAGGCCGGGGCATCCCGAAACATTGAAAATTACCAGGGAACGGAAGATGACCGGGAGAGCACCGAGTCCTGGATAGGAACAGAGCTGAACCTGTTCGATATCGGTGATTTAAGCTTGTTAACCAACCTGTATGTATATCCCAGTTTGACGGAATCCGATCGGGTCCGTGCCGACTACCTGCTCGATCTGAAGTACGATCTGCCCCTGGATTTCTACATTAAAACCGGATTAACCCTGAACTATGACAATCAGCCAGTAGAGGGCACCAGTGAAACGGACTACGTGTGGCAAACCACTTTTGGCTGGAGCTGGTAGCAAGCAATTCCAGAGAAGTAAAATGGATGATAAGATTTACAGAATGCTTCAAATATAGTTCAGGTAAAATTGTATATTTCAGTTGTCTAATATAATATTACGCCGAAACGTAACACTAACTTTCAATCATGACACACTTTAACAAAAAACCATTTACCAGCATATTCTTGCTGCTGCCTTTGCTATGCAGCTTTGTGATAGCCAACGCGCAGGTAAATAGCGACTACGATAAGGACGCTGATTTCACCCAGTACAAGACATATACTTTCAAAGGCTGGGAGAAAAACAGCGACCAGATTTTAAATAAGTTCGACAAGGAACGAATTTATACGGCTTTTACCAATGAGCTCAGCGCCCGTGGGTTGACTAAGGACGACTCCAATCCCGATGTTGGTATTACCCTGTTCCTGGTAGTGGACGACAAACAAAGTACCACCGCTTACACTACCTACAATGGCGGTATGGGATACGGAGCCGGCCGCTGGGGCTGGGGTATGGGTATGGGAGGCATGGGAACTGCCACCACCAATTATACCGAGGATGACTATAAGCAAGGTACCCTGGTATGCGATTTCTATGACGAATCTTCCAAGCAATTGGTGTGGCAAGGAGTATTGACCACCGTGGTACAGGAAAAGCCTAAGAAAAGAGAAAAAACCATTCCCAAGAACATCAAAAAGCTGATGAAGCAGTATCCGGTGGAGCCCGTTAAATAAGATCGCACTCACACGGTTCTTGAAAAATGGCGTAGACAATACCTTATCCACCTTCAGGATAGTTTTTCGGAATATTATCCAATATTAGCTTTTGGCCTTTTAGCCATATGAAGCAAACTCGCTTTTGGAAAAGAGCCGGAGCAGGCTTTTGGTTTTTCTTGTCACTTTTGACGGCCCAACCGGGGTGCTTCCAGGTACTGGCCCAGGAGGGGACTGAACAGTCAAAACGACACAAGCTCGACATGGCGGTGTTTAAAGACTCGGTGGACGGCAAGCTCGACATGGGTCGCTTTCTCACCGAATATAATGGGTTTATTCCCATGCCCCAGATTATCACCGAGCCCGCTCTGGGCCACTTTGGACTTATGTTAGCCCCGGTATTTATCAAACCCAATAAGGTAAAGGTACCAGGGAAGTACATACCACCGGATATTACTGCAGCTTTTGTCGGTTTTACCGCCAATAATACCTGGGGGCTGGGGGCACTGCGCATGGCCTCCCTGCCTAAACATCGTTTAAAGTACCGGGTGGGGGCGGTTTATGCAGATGTTAATCTGGATTTTTATCGTACCCTTCCGGAAGTAGGCGAGGAGAAATTTGGTTTCAACTTTAACATTACCGGGGTTTATGGTTCGGTATTGAGAGGGGTGGGAGATACCGACCTGTATATCGGTATAGAGTATTCTTTTGCCCACAACAAAATAAAGCCTGACTTTGAGTTCGAAGAATTGCCGGATTTTGTGGGAGAAGAAGACCTGGACAGCAAGCTAAGTACCTTGGGGTTGAGGTTGGAGTTTGACAAGCGCGATAACATATTTACTCCCGATAAGGGCTGGTACCTGGTTTCCACCTACCGGTTGAATGAAAAATGGACAGGAAGTGATTATTCCTTTGAGAAACTAAACATTGCGGCCTTTAAGTTTTTCCAGGCCACGCCCAGGTGGGTCAGCGGCTTGCGACTGGAGGGCACCTTTCTGATGGGCAATGCCCCGTTTTATATGAAACCTTCGGTAGCCATGAGAGGTGTTCCTATGGCCCGTTACCAGGGGGACCAAATATATACCTTTGAGACTGAGCAGCGTTATGACCTGAATCGACGCTGGAGTGCTTTGCTGATTGGAGGATTGGCCAAAGCTCCGTTAGATAAAGAATCGTTCCAGGATACCGAACTGGTATATAACTACGGTACCGGGTTCCGGTATTTAATTGCCAGAAAGTTCAAACTGAGGACTGGTATCGATGTAGCCTGGTCCAATGATGATTTTGGCTGGTATATCGTCTTTGGCCATGCCTGGAACAACCGGAACTAATCTCACAATCATCGAAAATTTTATTAACGAATGGGAGACGATATGTCCTGCATTGTTTATTCTTATATTTGCCACAAGATTTATAGGTATTAAAAGCTAAACATGAAAATCATCAATCAGCATTTTACAGGATTGGGTTTACTTACAGTGTTATTTTTCTTCACTCACTGTTCTCAAACTTCAACCGAGTCTGACACTGTCCTGGCTGAGGAGTCTGCGCAGCAACCGGGTCCCCTCCCGTCCTGGAATGAGGGAACAGTTAAATCATCCATTACCAGCTTTGTGGAGGATGTAACTAATCCGCAAAGCGCCAATTTTATCCCGGTTGCCGACCGAATTGCCACCTTCGACAATGACGGCACCCTTTGGTCTGAGCAGCCGATATACTTTCAGTTCTTTTTTGCCATCGACCGGGTGAATGCCATGGCAGGAGATCACCCTGAATGGAAAAGCCAGCAACCGTTTAAAGCGG
>JAUIKU010000108.1 GCA_030430675.1 Bacteroidia bacterium
CGCCTTTTGAGCCAGGCACAGATCATCTGCATCACCTGTTGGCCAGGCATGGGGTTGCAAAGGGAAATGTGGTGTTACTGCTTTACGTAGTGGGATTATTACTGGGAGGGATTGGTCTGGTTATTTATGCCATACCAACACTGGAAAGGAACTCTGTGTATATTTTTCTTGGGGGATTTCTTATTTACAGTTTAATAATGAGAAAAGACATAAAAATTGATTAACGTTTAAATCTCATAAATTCTTATTAGATGGCTCATTTCTGCAAAGCTTCAACTATCTGCCTCACCGCGGCACTCGTTGAGAACTTCCCTGTAGCCAAGGCTTGGCAACGTGCCTTAAGATCAGAATCTGCATTGATTTCCAAAAGCAAAGCTTCTGCCTGTTGCTTCAAGTCCAAAACCATGTTGCTGGTAACAACTTTACCTACAGCGTTTTCTCTGACTATTCCTTCAAGATCATTACCGGCATTGGTACTAGCTAATACCGGCAAACCCGCACGCATGTAGGCGAGAAATTTACCCGGGATATTGTCATTGCTATGTCTGGGGTCAAGAGAAATAAGGCCAACATGGCACTGGGAAAGCAAATCAGGTATCTCTGCTGGTTCAACTTCATCGTAGACGAGGACATTATCGAGGTTGAATTTTGATACTTTATTTCTTAAATCATTTACCGCTGTTCCCCTGCCAACAAAAACAAAGCCAATGCTGTTTTCATTTTTAAATTCAATAGCAAGGTTTAGCAGGATATCCATGCCCTGCGCTATGCCTATGTTTCCTGTATAAGCGAAAATCTTTCTTCCTGATAAAGGGGTTTTATCCAGTTGAATACTGCATGGAACAGTTACTTCCTCCGACAACCAATTATTTAGTACTTCTATTGAACAAGGGGCTTCAGGAAAGTTTGCGTTAAAGTAATCAATATTTGATGGGGTTTGGACCCCAATAGTGCTTGCCTGAAAGTACTGTGTTTTTTCAACTTTTTTAAAATACCTGTATATAACCCCTCGATTAAGCAAACCCATATCAACAGCCCACTCAGGAAAAATATCACGCAATATAAGATAAGTATTGCAATGTGAAAGAGCCTTGAGTTTCTTGACTAGTTTGCCGAAGAAGATCGTCGGTGAATACCAGATAAGTCCATTCCATTTGGTTTCAGCTAGTGGCGATGACTTGAAGTTTCTATACATCAAATAGGAAAGCATGTATTCACTGATAGCGCGCCTGAAATAGCTAACATCTTTTGTTCTAGGCGCCTTTAGTCTTAATAAGCTTATATTACCTTGCTCTTCTAAGGTCCATTTTTGTTTAAGGTTGGAATCCGGAAGAATTACTGTGAGTTGGTGGCCCTGCCTGACAAACTCGTGGGACAGGTCTCTGAGTTGCACAGCCGCAGAGGTTTTCATAGGAGGAAAAGCGTCGGCTATCAGGACAAAGTGCATGATTTATTCGTCAAGCTTCCTGCACCAATGCCAGGTACTTTCGCACATTTCTTCTAATGATCTACTGGCTTTCCAGCCCAATAGCTTTTCTGCTTTTTGACAGTTCGCATAACAACTTTCAACATCCCCCTCTCTTCTGCCCGTATATTTAACAGGGATAGTCTTATCAGCAATTGCCTCGAAAGCCTTGATCATTTCCAGAACGCTGATTCCCCGGCCAGTTCCCAGGTTAATAGAATCAAAGCCTTTCATCTTGTCCTGATAGTTTATCCCTCGAAGATGCCCTTCAACCAGATCAAGGATATGTATGTAATCCCTCAAACAGGTACCGTCAGGTGTATTATAATCACTGCCATAAATTTCCAGAAAATCTGACTTCCCCATAACCGCTCTTGCAATCATAGGCATCAGATTCGCTTTCAGTGCCTTGGCATTATCACCAAGCAAGCCGGATTTATGAGAACCTACAGGATTAAAATACCTCAGGCTTAATATTTTCCATTTTGGGTCTTTATCGGAATATGCTTTAAGTAATTGCTCTACCGCAATTTTTGACTCGGCATAGGGGTTTACTGAGGATAATGGATGAAGCTCATCCAAAGGAAGATATTGAGGGATACCGTATACTGTAGCGCTACTACTAAAAATCAAGCGGAAAATATTCGATGACTCCATGGCAGACAATAAACTCCTCGAACCCCCAACATTTACCTCATGGTAGAGAGCCGGATTATTTACAGATTCTTCAACACTCTTTAGCCCTGCGAGATGAATGACACTACTAATTTGATTTTCAATAAGCGTTTTAGATAATAATTCTGTATCTCTGATATCGCCTTCTACTACTTGTAAAGGTTGCCCCGTTAACTCTTCAATCTTTTCAATAATTGCTAAATCGCTATTACAGAAATTATCGTAAATAACAGTCTCATGACCGATATCAGACGCCAAAACTGACAAATGACTACCAATATATCCTGCGCCACCAGTCAGTAATATCTTAGCCATGATTATGTAGATTGAATTTGAGGGATTTAATTAGACGTTACTTCTTTTGCCAGACTTTTCTATTGATATAGTCTGTATAACTATGGATTATTCTTACGACTTTTTCTGAAACATTCAACGATTCATAGTCTGAAACAATATTAAGCAGCCTGTTACTGCCTGCAGGTTGATTTTCTAGAATGCTCATGGCCTGCTGAATTCTTTCCAGATTCATCCCGGTCATCATTACGGTCCCTTCTTCCATCCCTTCAGGCCGTTCATGTGCTTCTCGTATATTAATTGCAGGAAAGTTAAGAATTGATGACTCTTCTGTGATGGTTCCGCTATCTGAAAAAACAACTTTTGCGCTTAACTGTAGCTTTAGATAATCCATAAAACCAAGTGGTTTCATAAAATTTATCTGGTCTGAAAATACAATCCCCGAGGACTCTATTTTCTTTCTGGTCCTTGGATGTGTTGACACGATCACAGGTAAATTGTCTTTAGCAACAAGATACTCAAGTAGTGTGGCTAACCCGTTAAAATTAATCTCATCATCAATATTCTCTTCTCGATGACAGCTTACTAGGTAGAAGGTATTTTGTGAAAGAGTTAATTCCTCGAGTACATGAGAAGCATCAATACCATCTTTATAAAATTCCAGTACCTCGGCCATAGGGCTGCCGGTCTTAATAATCTGGTCTGCTGGCAAACCTTCAGACAGCAGGTATTCTCTGGCTATATCACTATAAGTAAGGTTTACATCTGCTATATGGTCAACTATACGCCTGTTAATTTCTTCAGGTACACGCTGGTCAAAGCAACGGTTACCTGCTTCCATATGGAAAATGGGAATTTTCTTACGTTTTGCAGCATATGAAATCAATGCACTATTTGTATCACCTAACACCAGCAAAGCATCAGGTTTTACTTCATCAAGAACTGAATCAGAATTGATCAAACAATTACCGACGGTTTCTAACGCACTTTTTCCTGCTGCTTCCAGAAAATAGTCTGGTTTTCTTATCTCTAGATCATCAAAGAAAATTTGGTTTAATTCATAATCATAATTCTGCCCGGTGTGTACAATTACTTGATTGCAATACTTATCAAGCGCTGCAATAACCCTCGACAATCTAATGATTTCAGGACGCGTACCAACAATTGTCATAACGAGCATTTTCTTCATAGACACCTTCAGAAGTCAGACGCTATTGTATCAGGGGCTTGCTCTGAAAAAACTTCATTTGCCCAAACAAGGACTATAAGGTCTTCAGCTCCAGTGTTTGTTATATCATGCACCCAACCTGGTATTGTTTCTATAACCGTCGGCGTTCGATCACTGGACATTATTTCAATAACTTCATCAGAGTAGAGTTTCTTATATCTAAATACTGCGTCACCTTTTACCACGAGAAATTTCTCAGATTTAGTATGATGATAATGCATGCCACGAGTAACACCTGGCCTGGCCGTTAGATATGAAATCTGACCTGAATCGTAGGTTTTCAGGAATTCGACAAAAGTACCTCTGGAATCTTCATGTTGTACCAGAGGGTATGTAAAATCAGAAATTTCAAAATAGCTTAAATAAGTAGCGTACAATGCCCTATCCAAGCCGCTACCTACTCTCTCTATAAGCAATGAATTCCGACTATCTTTAAAATTCTGGATTTTATCAGCAAGATTACCAACAGTAATTTTATATTCCGGATTTATAGAACAAAAATTTACACCAAAGTCTTTAGATTGAGTCGCTTGCAAAATAATATTTATGAACTTCCTGATAACGTCATCGATATAAACTAAAGTCATTTCTACATCAGGATCATGAATTGTAATTGGCAACCCATGACTTATGTTATGGCAGAAAGTCGCAACCACAGAATTATAATTTGGACGGCACCATTTTCCAATTACATTAGGTAAACGAAAAATATATACAGGGCTTTCTGTATTAATAGCATATTTAGAGAGACAATCCTCCGCTTGGAGCTTGCTTCTTCCGTACGGGTTGTTAATTTTAACTTGCGTAGATGAACTGAGGATAATAGGAATGCAACGTCCGCTTTTTTCTGCGAGATCACAAATGATCTTCGTCAGATCAGCATTAACTATTTGAAATTCCTCATCAGACTCTGGACGATTGATTCCAGCTAGATGAACGATAAAATCAGCGTGGCTAACCAAACTTTCAATCCGATCAATTGTAGTTTCTCTTACAACTTCAAGAATATTAAAAGTCTTTTTAGCCTCTAGATGAGCCTTCAGATTTTTCCCAATAAAGCCCGAAGAACCAGTAATCAATATATTCATAATTTATTCAAGTGGTTCAGTAAAACCGTCTTTTAATGCTTTCTGAATAAATGGTAAGTCGAGTAACATCTTTTTCGTCAGAGCCTCATCAAGCCTGTCAGTATTATGTGAGGTATAGTCTTTTTGTTCAGAGATCCCCCAGATACCTTCTTCAACAAATTTCCCGTAATTCAGATCCCGCATATCAGGCTTGACACGATAATAGTTACCAATCTCTTCTGCATTTGTCATTTCCTCACGGCTTAACAATGTTTCATAGAGCTTCTCCCCATGCCGTGTGCCAATAACGTTAATTGGATGATTAGGCACGTTGAAAATATCCTTTAATGCATTCACGAGGACTTCGATAGTAACCGCAGGTGCTTTTTGCACCAGAATTTCACCGTTTCCTCCTTCATTGAGGGCGAACAATACAAGATCGACAGAATCCTCAAGTGACATCATGAATCTTGTCATGTAGGGATCTGTTAGAGTAATGGCTTTATTTCTTAAAATTTGGTCTACAAAAAGCGGAATTACAGAATTTCTTGAGGCCATAACATTACCATATCTGGTACAACAACCAATGGTATTGCTTGAGTCAAAGTTGCGGGTTTTAGCGATTAGAATTTTCTCCATCATTGCCTTGGAAATTCCCATGGCATTAATAGGATAAACGGCCTTATCTGTACTTAGGCAAACAACTTTACTAACATTATTTCTAATTGCGCTATCGATTAAATTTTCAGTACCAAGAATATTCGTCTTCACAGCCTCCGTAGGATAGAACTCACATGAGGGGACTTGTTTAAGAGCAGCGGCATGAAATATATAGTCCACACTATTCATAGATGAATTGAGGCTGTCTTTATCCCTGACATCGCCTATATAAAACTTCAAACGAGGGTCATGGAGATTTTTTCGCATGTCATCCTGTTTTTTCTCATCCCTGCTAAAAATTCTGATTTCCTTAAGATTGGATACTAATAACCTATTAAGTACAGCAGTACCGAATGAACCCGTCCCGCCAGTAATTAATATTGTCTTATTGTTAAAATCGGTCATATTTCACAGTCTGTTCAAGACTCCTTAAAAAGTGAATTTATTGAGAGAGGCCCAATGCAGTTAATGAGTCCCAAGTCTTTTTTGCACATATATCCCAATCATACTGGAATGATTTCTCTAAAGACAATAGCGACAATTTGTTCATAAGCAATTTATCACCTAACATATCATGTAATTTCCCAGCAAGTTCTATCGGGTCAGAAGGGTCAAAATATAATGCTGCATTACCAGCAAATTCCGGCATTGGTGGGCGACTAGAAGATAGTACCGGCCGACCTGCTGAGAGTGCTTCTAGTAGAATGAAAGGACAGTTTTCAGTCTCGGAGGCAAAAATGTTTATTAAGGCATTTTGATAGATACTAGGCAGACACTGGTATTCGAGATGCCCTTTGATAATTATGTATTCATTCAGCTCAAGATCATCTATTAGTGTCAATACCTTCTGAGTGTATGCTTTATTTAATGGTGTACCAACAAATACAAGTTTGGGGATGATCCCCCCTCTTTTTCTTAATATGCTGTAAGCTTGAACTACCTCAAGCTGAGCTTTATAGACATCCATTGGGGATACGTAAAGTAGGTATCCAGACTTAGGCAACCATGAAGGGGCGGCTTGCGTGATTCCTGTAACCCTTCTGAAATTGGGATCAGCCCCATGTGGAATAAGTGCGGTATTACTAATTTTATTTTTTAGCAATCCCTGGATAAATGTTTTGGCATATTCAGATATAAATATAACCAAATCAGCTTGTTTCATACTTTTAAGTAACCTGATTTTTAATAGAATATTTCTTAGTCGGGAAAAACTAAAACCATATTTTTTGACCTGAATCTCATCAAAAGGCAACATGTTTTGAAAGGTAACTACTGTTTTACATAGATGAGAGAAATTACCATTAAGAGATCCGCCAGGGCAAAAAAGCACATCAATTTGATACTTTTTTAAAATTGACGGAAGCGTGTATTTTTCCCAGATGGAGCGTCGGACCGGGCTCATAACAAGGGATTTATGTACTTTCAATCTGGTCACCTTGGTAGACATGTCTTCTAGTTCAAGGCTGTCTGGAGCTAGTAGTAAAACGTTTAAATGCTTATCCCGGGGAATTCTACTGAGTAAATTCACTAGGTATGTCTGCCCTCCACCTAATCTTGCAGAAATAGCATTAATAAGAATATTCATTGATCTTTAAATATAGAATCGATCAAGGATTCAATCTCAAAAAATTGTGCTTCCAGCCTCTGAATTCACCTATCAAAGTATAAGGAGTAGCATTCAAGCCACTTTTGAAATTAGCTATGCCGCTGGGAGTCTCAGTATTCAATCCGCCAACATCAAACCATTCGCAGCCCTCTGCTTTAGCTTGAAGTATAGCCTCCCATAGCAACACTGAATTTACCTGAACCTTTTTACCAGTATTGGTAGTAGTCCCTATACAATATGTGACTGTGTCACCTGAGCGTATGGTAACCAAAGTCCCAAGCAATTCGGATTTTTGCGCTTTTTCACGACCGACGAAAAGATTAAATTGCCAATCTTGTCCCTTCTGTTTGGCCAATGCCCTTATAAGAACTCCTGATATTCCTTTAAAGTCCCGCGCTTTCTGTAAACTTTTGTAACAATCCAGTAGTAGTTGAAGATCTTTACCATCGCCGACAGAATGGCTAACTGATACACCGTGTTTCAGTCCTTTACGCATGCCATTACGCCACTTGCCTTTTAACTGCATCAGCAGATCATCTTCCTCAGTATAAAGCGAAAGCATAGCTGACCCCCAAGGAACCTGTGATAGTTTATTTAGTCCCATTGTTTCCAGAAGGATCTCAGCACCTGCTTTGTCCGATATCTCTGGTGCAATCTGAATAACACGCCAGTTTTGCTTTTTTGCGTAAACCAGTAATGCCTTGATAGCTTCTAGTTTGTGTGTCTCTGACTCATAACCACCGTCATTAAGCAGAATTGGGCCACGGTTAATTCTTGCTATACTCCCTATGACAGGATAAGAACGCAAAAGAACCTGCACTATGGCTACACATTTACTTTCGCTCCCAACTATTTGAAGCCTTATCGCTCGCCACCCTTCTGCTTGCTCTTTTGCTGAACCATACTCCCAAGACTGCATCAGGTTAGTCTTTGAGCATTTCTTCCACAGACCTAACCAGTTGGAATACTCAAGTATTTTTACGTTCAGGGGATTATTATTTTTATGTGCTAGCTGCTTTCTTAGTCTCATAGAGGCAAGAATAACCTGCTTTCTTGTCATGGATTGATGTACAGGCAAATAAATCCGGGTCTTTCGTAATTGCAACGCACCTAAGTGATTTCCCGGAAAAGAAAGAATTTCGGGAGGCAAGTCTGGCCAGGTGCTAACAGGTATGCCAGCTTTTAAAATGGCAGCAAAGAGGCTTTTTGTAGACTCGGGATCAGGACACTGAAGAGCTGCCATGTATGGTGTTGGGGAAATATCATTAATAGGTGTTATTTCAGGTAGTCCTAGGCTTTTCAATACAGTTTGCCAATCAGCATAACGTTCACGGCGTATCATAGCTATGGCGTCAATATCGGTCGTTATTCTGGACAGAAGACGACGTGAAAAACCTGACATATCCGCAGCAAGTGTTGCTTTGGATGACAAATCAAGGTCAGTTGCAAAGGTATCAGGAAATGTACTGCGCCTTACACCAATTTTCTGTATTGTCCTTTTTAATAGCCATTTGATAGTGCCAATTCCATTAGATTTTGCTGAGGTTAGTATTGACGATCTTGCTTCAGCAGGAAATGATGTAATCGGTAAAGCAGATGGGCCGTCAGGCCTTAAAATAAGTACAGCCCCATCGTAGATCGGCAGGTGTTTATGAGGACTATACATTACTGCATCACCATATTCGCCGACTCCTTGCACAGGTACAAATACATGTGTGGCATCTTCAACGAGCCAGGCATTCCGGGCTTTACAGAGTTTTACAGATTCTTCTGGGTTAGCTGGCTGTCCGAAAAAATGAACAAGAACAAAAATATCAGGACTATGCTGTTCCAGCAATTGTGGACACTCAGAAAAATCCGGCGTCATATTGCTGTCAAGCGGATAAAATATTGGATTAATACCAGTTTTCCGTAGATGTACAAGGGCACTGTTACAAAAAAAGTCAGGCAGCCAAACATTAATTATTTCTTGTCCCGTTTGTAACTTCCTCCATTCGGATAAATAAGCTAACGACCATGCAGAACGTGAAAACCACAATGCAATCTCGCCAGATCTACACCATGATTTTCCTAAACACTCGTCGGTATCAGTTTTACCAAATAACGAGAACAATAAATCTCTCCATCTTGGCAGGGATGTAGCGGTTATCTGTTGCAAGCGAGACCTACATACAAGGTTTTAAGAGTAACAGGTGTACTGGTAATAGTATCAGACGATATCATTGCCCCATGCCCTGAATACATCACAATCTTTAGAATATAGCCGGTCGGCACCGCCTTCTAAAAAAGCGCCGGTAAGATAATTGGAGTCTTCAGGTTTTATAGAATCGCGACAGATGGCCCAAGAGCAAGGTCGAACGCTATTGTTTCCTCGAAAACCTGTATATATATATTTGAAACGTCTTCTTGCCACTGCCAATGCCTCTGGACTGAAGCTTGCAAGATTACCAAATGTATAGGCAAAATGATTTACATTAATAGATAGCAGTTTTTCAAGATTGTCAGCACTATCTATTATTTCTTTCTCTAATTCACTACCCGACAATTGAGAGAGTCTTGCGTGATTTGCCGTATGACCACCTATCGTATGTCCTTGCTCCAAAAGATAATTCAAGTCATCTAATGACATGTTACGACAATAATCTGGAACATTTTCAGGTTGCATATGGGGGTTGATTTTATTGGCAACAAAAGGGCGCCAGTCATCTCCAGTCTGATTTACAAAATCTGAAACAATGAAAAATAAAGCCTTTATATCAAGTCTCTTTAAAACTGTCTCTGCAACATTTCGACATGAAATAAAACCGTCATCAAATGTAAGGAGCAAACTGTCAGATTCTATCGGTTGCTGGCCACTTATCATGTCTGAAAAGGTAGATGTATTAATAAAGTTCCAGCTCTGTTTCAAAAATGAAAGTTGTCTAAAAAAAAGCTCCTCATTTTCTTTAGCAATGTCATGATAAATCAGTACTCGCAATCGTCCTTTTGGCTTCGATTTTAAGATATTGAATACGTTATTCCTGATTTTGAGCGGCAAGAATGATGAAGCAAGAATAGAGTGTTTTATTGACATTTAAATTTTTTGGCAATGATAAGAAAGTTGTCTAGCAAACCACCCAAAAAAACCGAAATTGTTGGATAGTTTTTGATCAATTTTTCCCAGAAAGCTGTTCTCTCTGCCTGGAGAAGAAATATATAATTCAGGAGAATAAATAACTTCCGAATATCTTTGTAAAACTTTATTTTTGAATATTTCCTCAATACAATTTTTTTGTTTCTCTGATGCACGGGCAAGCCAAAACATGTTGTCAACCCAGTCTTCTACAACATAAGATTTATTGAATATGTTGTACAATAATCTAATAGGGAATTGATTGTTTAATGAGTAATTGACAAAATTTCCTCCAGGTTTTAAGACCCTAAAGGCTTCCTTAACCGCTATTTCAAAATCTGGGATATGTTGAAAAGTTTGAACAGTCCATACTCCATCAAATATATTATTTTCAAATTCTAATGCTGTAGCATCTCCATGAACGAGAAAGACTGATTTAGCAATTTGCTTCTGTAACAGACTAGCTGCTTGTATGAGGTTTTCTCTTACTAATTCAACAATTACAACTTTTACGTCTGGTCTAATTATATTAAGATTCCTCCAATGCCAACCCCAACATCCACCTAAATCAAGTACTATCCCTCCCTTAGGAATATTATCCAAGAAGCGTTGTATTTCATTGTCCATTACAGGAATTGAGTGATGATTTGGGATCAATTGCATAGGATCTACTAGTGTAGCTTTAGCGACCTTCTTTCTCATTTCTGTTTCAATTAATTGCTTGGTAGATAATTCAGCTACCCCATAAATTCCGTCATCGCTTTTTTTCAAAGTTTTTAGGAAATCATGACTTTCAGCATTATTAACCATAATTCTAAATATAAAATATTCTATATTGAGATTTAGATGCAATTAGCATCGAGAACGATCTATGTGTTTTGCCAGTTTATTGGCAATATAATTAATTGATCCAACGGGAACTTCATACAAAGTTTTCATAAATAATTTTAAAGCCAAATAATAATTACCACTTTGAAAAAATAACTTTATCTCTGAAAAGCGCAACCTAGGGAGGATTTTTGACCATGTTTTATTTTTTTTTGAAGAAAACTCTTGAACCTCATGCACATGATAATGAAGGAGGCTTTCTATGCTTGTAAAGTGGCGCAAAAGTGATCCAGAACTATTTTCTTTATGTATGTAATACACTCCCAGAGATTCATCAATAAAAAAGAAGCGGGCTTTGAAACGTGCCAAGTCCAACCACAGCGCATAATCTTCAGCAGTTACAAAATTTTTAGATTCATTAAATTGGAGTTTATATTTAAGAAGGAAGTCTCGTCGCACAACAGTTGCTGACGTAGAAAGTCTATTGCCCTTCATTAGTAATGCTTGGTAAAAGTCTTTTTCATAAGGGCCATGTATCAATGGTTGTTGATTTATCGAATCTTCATAAACCTTTACTTCATTATGACAAATTACATCATACCCTCCTTCCTCACCTTTATTAGCTACCTGCATTGTTTTTTCAAGCTTTTCCGGCATCCAACTATCATCTGAGTCTAGAAACGCAATCCACTCTCCTTGTGCAGCGCTTATGCCCATATTCCTTGAAGCAGCTATGATCCCGTTATTGTTAATATGCAGGATACGTATATTCGCTTTGTTCTCAAACCTACCAACAATCTCATGTGTACCATCATTCGAATGATTATCTATAAGAATAATTTCATAATTCTTATATGTTTGATCTAAAACAGATTGAATTGCCTTGCCTATGAAGTTGGCATGGTTATAGCTGGGTATTATGATCGACACCAATGGTTCGTCAGGAAGGAGCATACAACGTTGGTTTTTTGTATTCAAAAGACTTTTTACAAAATGCTAGTAGTTGATCTATTTCGCAAGATAGATCAGACGGCATAATGTTACAAATAGTATTGAGTTTTTCTCTACTTATTTTAAGGTTCTTGTACTTGGTTTCTCTAACATCTGTAATTCTCGGAAGAATTAATTCAGGCTCAAAACCCAGAACTATTCGAGCCCGAGTTTGAATCAGCTTAGACATTGCTATCACGCTCATTGATTGCCCAGATACGATATTAAGTATCCGGTTAGAATTTTTCTCATTGCTCATTTCTGCAAGATGGTGAACAATTTGACAAACTTCATTTAAGCCGATGAAATCACGTAACTGTTTACCACTAGAGTTTAAGCAGAGTGTATGAGTTTCAACTGCCTGTCGGCATAAATCATTTACCAACAACATCCAGCAATTCACTTTTGAGTTTATTGGTACCCCAAAGACATTGGAAAGTCTCAAAATCAAGCCTTGTGTGGCTGTATTTTCTTTAATTTCTAAAATAGCGTTTTCCCCTGACAGGTGGGAAGTTGCATAGGGGTGCTTATTTACAGTAATCGTATCTTCTGTAATCCGACCTTCAAGCGGACTTGAATAAACGTGTACTGTGGAAAAATAGAAAAACTTTTTAACGCACGCTTTTACTGCGGCTGCTACAAGACTTGCCGTGACATCACCATTGAATGCCAATGCCGCAATAGGATCAGCATCACAGTCAGCCGCATTCATCCCTGCTGCATGTATTACGATGTCAACATCCTTACACAGACTTAAGAGGCTACCCTCCTCATCCCAATCTGTTTGAACTAAGGTTGCACTCTGCAGCTCTGATTTTAGATGACAAGTACGAATATTACTTGTGCCTACAAGAACCTCATGTCCGAATCTAAGCAATCTTGCTGCAATCCTGCCACCGATAAAACCGGTACCCCCGGTAACCAAAATACGCATTGATCAGTTCAAACAACCCAAGGCGCTTTCCCTTGAGTCCATAGTTGTTCCAATAATTCATGGTCACGTTTTGTATCCATGCAATGCCAGAATCCTTCGTGACGATACGCCATCAATTCGCCAGCAAGTGTCGCTTGCTCAAGAGGCTCTCTTTCCAGCAAGGTAGCATCACTTTCTATAAAATCGAAAAATTCAGGTTGAACAACAAAATAGCCTCCATTAATCCAACCTTCATGTAACTGGGGTTTTTCCTTAAAACTTGTGACTGAGTCACCATCAATCTCTAACTCACCAAAGCGCGCCGCTGGTCGAACAGCTGTCATGGTTATTAATTTTCCATGCTTCTTGTGAAATGATAGTAAGGATTGTATGTCTATATCAGCCACACCATCTCCATAAGTCAGCAGGAAGGGCTCATTACCTATATATTCCCGCATCCGTTTCACGCGACCGCCTGTCATTGTTTTATCGCCGGTATGAACCAGCGTGACCCGCCAGTCTATGCTGTCTAGCTGATGTGGCACAATATCACCTGTGGTCAAATCCACAGAAAAATCAGCATTTAATGCTCGATAATTTAGAAAGTATTCCTTGATGACCTCTGCCTTATATCCCAATGCTATATAGAAATCCTTATGTCCATAGTGAGCATAAGTTTTCATAATATGCCAAAGCATTGGTTTACCACCGATAGGGACCATCGGTTTTGGGATAACATCCGTAAATTCAACCAACCTGGTTCCAAACCCGCCTGCAAGGAGTATTACTTTCATTCTTTAGTCCCAATCAAAATTCAGAGCACCTGCATCAAGCCTTTCAACTTCTGCTGGGTCATGGCCAATACTGGCAATATTCAACACTAGATTTCCTGAAGCGCCCACACCTTGAAACCCGAACCAGATACCAGGTGGTACACTTAGACGTGAATAATGAGACTCCCCGATCACGATTTCCCGGAATGCATCGCTTGCATCCAAAGTAAATACAAACCTGACACTGCCCATAGGTACCAACAGATTCATGGTCATGCGGCTGTGTTTTTTCCACGCTTTGACGGCCCCATGATCGATCCATGAAAAATAAGCCTCTCCAAAGCCGGCATAACCGGAATCTATCGCTTTCATTCCATGCATCACATCCCCACTGCCGGTCGCAATTCGTTTGAGAGGGGTGATGACCACACTGTCGAGGGTTACAGTGCCCATGGTAGCCCCTGCTCTCTGGCAATATCCATATACCTGGAAATTTGCTCCCTAGTTGTCACCGCAATCGATTCCGGATCATGGTAAAAATCCCTGTACCATGCCGCAGTCATTTCTACCGTATCCGTGAATCCCATCACGGCATGCCACTGTAGGTAATGAAGGGCCTTGTCACAATTCAGTTTAAGCAGCCCGGATTCATGGTGCGTGTTGTCAGGCTGTTCCAGGAGATTCCAGGATACTTGGTCCCAGTGCCTGGACATTTCTTGCACCAACTCTGCAACACTGTGATTTTGTTGGGCCTGGGGACCAAAGTTGAAGGGCTCACCATGCAGATCAGGGTTTGTAGCAAGAAGAGTTGCCAGGTTAAGGTATCCGCTGAGGGGTTCAAGTACATGCTGCCAGGGTCTTGTCGAATTGGGATAGCGCAATTGGACAGATACATTCTCGGACCAAGCTTTAACACAATCTGGAATGATCCGGTCTTTTGCCCAATCCCCGCCTCCTATAACATTGCCTGCCCTGGCTGAAGCAATACGCACCTTGCTGCCTTCGGGAAAGTATGACTTGATATGCGAACGTATCACCAGCTCTGCAGCTCCCTTGGAAGCGCTATAGGGATCCGGCCCGCCCATGGCATCCGTTTCACGATATCCCCATACCCATTCGACGTTGTCATAGCATTTGTCACTGGTAATGATGACGGCTGCACAGGATCTGTTGAGTCCACGAAGTGCTTCCAGGACATGTAATGTCCCGAGTACGTTAGTTTCATAAGTACTTATCGGATCCTCGTAGGAGGACTTGACCAGTGCTTGTGCGGCCAGATGGAACACAAAATCAGGCTGCGTTTTCAGGAACACACGTGACAACGCCTCACGATCACGGATATCCACACGATAATCCTTGATTCCATCCTCCATATCCGCGGCCATAAAATGCGATGGTGTTGTTGGTGGGTCCAGGGCCACACCTGTCACTTTCGCTCCCAGCTGGTTCAGCCAGGCGATAAGCCATGAACCCTTGAAGCCTGTATGTCCTGTCACCAGGACGGATTTGTCAGCGAAATAATCTGTGAGCATGATATCTATAAAAGTCTCTTTTTACTGTTGGTCCGGTTTTGATTGCGACCTCAACCGATCGATGCAACACATTCATTAAATCGTTCAGCTGGCGATTCATATTCTAATGTTTTTCTTGGCCGTTCATTTAACTCTCGAGCCACTGCATTGAGCTTTGCCTGAGAGTGTGCCGATAAGTCGGTGCCCTTGGGAAAGTACTGTCTCAACAATCGGTTTGTATTTTCATTCGAGCCCCGTTGCCAAGGACTGCTCGGATCACAGAAGTATACGTCTATATCAGTCGCCAACGTAAACTGGGCATGATTGGTCAGCTCTTTACCACGATCCCAAGTCAACGTTTTATACAATTCTCTGGGCAGTTTCCTGGATTGTTTGATCAAGGCTGACACCACACTTTCTGTGTCTTTATTCTTTACCTTAACCAGTATGGCGTAGCGGGTATGACGCTCTACCAGAGTAGCGATATAACTGTTATTCGAACCAGCAATCAGATCGCCTTCCCAATGACCAGGTACTGCACGGTCTTCTATTGATGCAGGTCGTTCACGGATAGAGATCATGTTCGTTATCTGGCCTAAGCCACCCTGTTTCAGACTCGCATGCCGGGATCTACGGATCGCTCTTTGGCTCCTCAACAGCAACTGCAACTCCTTCTTCAGCACGCCTCGTGCCTGGATAAACAGGCTTTTGTAGATCGTTTCATGGGACACGCGATTGTTCTCATCCTCAGGGTCTGGCGCATTAACCAGCCGGCTATCTGCTCAGGAGACCAATGCCGTTTAAGCTTGGTCACTACTCTTTTTCTGAGCAGTTTGTTGCCTGCCAGTTTACAAGGTTTTGGGCATTTAGCTCTATCCCAGGCGGCTTGTTCTGCATCATTGGCCCGATAGCTTTCAGCACAACCATTGCGGCTAACTTCGCGACTGATGGTCGAAGGGGAACGAACTAGTTGTCTGGCGATTTCCCGCAGGGATAATCCTCTAACAATGCCTCTGGATATTTCTTCACGTTCTGCCAAAGTCAGGGCCAACCGGGATCGCTTTCGCTCAGGTGGTCTGATGCCCCCTGTGGGTGATAACTGAACAAAGATTGAGGAAGACGGACGGTCAAAAACCCGACCAATGGCATTGAGTGACTCTCCCTTCTGCCAACGATCCCATATCTCTGCTCGTTGGGCTGCCGTGTACCTAATTCTTGTTCTGTAACTCATGGCTAACACTCCATCTTTTTGTTATAAGATTAAAGTGTTGCGTTGATAAGTTGAAATCACAATAAAGGCTATACTTTCAGCGCCCTGCCAGATCTTCAATCAGGCCAATATTGAACAGTTCCTGACACACTGTTTGTAATTCCCAGGCTGGTATTGAAGTCAGTTCAGCAATATCAAGCAATGAATGATGTCCATCTGAATAGGAAAGAAAATCCTTAATCAGGCTCGCGGATGCTGATGAACCCTTTTTGGCAAGGTTTTCGTAAAGCCCACGTTTACCAAGTTGTGGTTCACAAAGCAGCATTGCCCGTGGCACTGGATTGTATTCCAGCACCGAAATCGCCTTTGCGAGCACCTCAAAGGCCCCCTGAAGACCTTTCGCTGAAATAAAATCCAGATTATCAAGCGAGGTGTGATATTCATCGTATTCGTGATATTTACTTCTCATTATCGACGCTACGGGCAAATCGACCCCGGGAGCACAATATTGTCTTTCATCACTACCCCGGTCCAGCCAGGTATAGTGCCTGAAATTAGCATCGGTATGTTTGAGCACATGAAGTGCAACCCGGTCCGCCAATGTCTGTTCGTTCCTGGAGGGCAAATAGGAAAAGCACTTGTCGTCACCCACACAGGTTATATTGAATCCAGCTGCGATCCTGTCCTGCATCTGCTCGATATTCCTGCTCAGGTAAACAATCGAGCCAATGGTCTCCGGAATGAAGATGATGCGGTAGCTGTATTGCAGGTCTTCACAGGCAAGTATCCAGCGGGCAAGCGCCATCGTGACAACCGGGCCTGATAACTCGTTATTGGCCATTGATGGGTGACAAACATAGGTGGACAGAAATATCTCGCGATCCGTTTTACCCGGAATCAGCAATTCGCCGTAATTGAGAACGCCTGATGCAACTCTGGACTTGATGACCACACGATAATCACCTGGCAACAACGATTCCCTGAGCTCATGTGAAAGACAAAAACCCCATTGGGGCTGGTAATAGGAAGTAACATAGGGGATGGCATT
>JAUIKU010000109.1 GCA_030430675.1 Bacteroidia bacterium
CATGAAGGATTCCCCTTCTACACGGTCGGGCAACGAAAAGGTTTAGGTGTTGCTTTAGGTTATCCTGTTTATGTTACTGAAATTCAAAAAGATAAAAATAGAATTGTTTTAGGAACATTTGACGAACTTGCCCGGAATGGCATGTATGTGCATCAGCTTAATATGGTGAAATATGCCGATATAGCAGGGCAGAAGTTGGATGCCATTACCAAGGTTCGCTACAACGACAGCGGTACTCCTTCGGTAATTGAACAGGTAGACGATACCATGAAAGTGTATTTTGGAAAGGGTGTCCACGCTATAGCCCCGGGCCAGGCAGCGGTATTTTACCAGGATGATGACGTTATTGGCGGGGGGTGGATCGCTTCCAGTTTTCATCAAAACAATTAATGATGCGCAAGATGCTGTGCTGCGTATTATGCAGCCTGGGTCTGCTGGGCTGTTCAGAAACCATCGAACCCAGCCCGGAAACGGTGGGTTATGGTTATTTTCCCCTGGAGATTGGCGCTTACCGAACTTATCAAATTGATAAGATCACCTTTTCCCTGTTCGCCGATACCGATACCACCCAATATCAATTGAAGGAATTGGTAGTGGATACCTTTCAAACTCAGCAGGAGACCAGTTACGTGTTGCATCGATTCAGTCGCCTGGATCCGGAAAATTCCTGGCAGCTGGATTCTGTATGGACTGCCCGCCGTACTCAGAACCATGCGGTAGTGGTACAAAACAACGTTCCCTTTGTAAAACTGGTATTTCCGGTACGGGAACAAAAACAATGGAACGGCAACTTGTACAATTCATTACCGGAGGATACCTATGAAATAACCGAAATTGGGGGTAGTTTTGATACTCCGGCCGGTTTATTTAGCGATTTATTGACGGTATTCGAAAACAATGAACAGGATACATTGATTTTTCAGGATATCAGGCAGTCGGTTTATGGCATAAATGTGGGGCTGATTTATCAAAAGTCCAGTATATTGAATTTCTGTAACACAGATCCCGATTGTTTGGGTACTTTGGAGTTCGGTACAAAATTTGAGCAGGTTTTAATTGATTATGGAAAAGAGTAGGATTCCGGTGATGATTGTGGCTGCCTGGCTGTTGGTCTGCGGACAGATTTATGCTCAGGAACACCGGTTTATGGTTTTTTTCCAGGATAAAAACAGTGACTACAGTGTTGAAAACCCCCAACAGTTCCTGTCTGAAAGAGCTATAAAACGCCGTGCCGACCAGAATATCCCCATAAACAGTGAGGATCTGCCGGTTAACAGCGATTACATCGCTTCAGTAGCAGAAACGGGGGCCAAAGTATTTTACACCACAAAATGGCTCAATGGAGCGCTTGTTCAAACTGACTCCGGCACTTTGGCGGCAGTTAGTGCCCTGCCATTTGTCAATGCCGTGGAGTTGGTGGCTCCGGGACCACTAAAAGCGGCTTTACCCAGGTCAGATCGCAACATAATGGAAGCAAATGCCAGCAGAATGCAATCCACCGATGTACAAAATCATATGCTGGGAGTTGATCTGATGCAACAGGAGGGTATTACCGGGGAAGGAATGATGATCGCAGTTTTCGATGGCGGATTCCTGGGAGTTGACCAGGTTACTGCTTTCGAACATCTGCAACAGAATAACCAGGTGGTATCCACCTTCGATTTTGTGGGCAATGGGCAGGATGTATACCGCTATGGCGATCACGGTACCAAAGTACTGTCGGTAATTGGGGCCAATAACCCGGGAGTGTTTACCGGCAGCGCTTATAATGCCGATTTTGCGCTGTACATTACCGAAGATGTTTCAGGTGAGCACCGGATCGAGGAGTACAACTGGATATTTGCCGCTGAAATGGCGGACAGTACCGGAGTTGATATAATTAATACTTCCCTGGGTTACAGCGAGTTTGACGATCCGGAAATGGATTACAGTCAGCAAGATCTCGATGGAATGACCGCCGCAATTTCAAAAGCTGTTAAAATCGCCGCCAGTAAAGGCATGGTGCTAACGGTAAGTGCCGGAAATGAGGGGAATTCACCCTGGAAAAGCATTACGGCCCCTGCAGATGTCAGCGACATCCTTACGGTTGGGGCCATTACCGAAGATACTGTAAAAGCTTCCTTTAGTTCGGTGGGGCCTACGGTTGACGGGAGAATAAAGCCCGACGTGGTTGCGCTGGGCGTAAGGACCTCAGTGATAAACCGCAATGGCAACCTGGTTTTTAACAATGGAACCTCATTTTCTGCCCCTCAGATAGCAGGGCTGGCTGCCGGTGTATGGCAGGCCAACCCGGACTTTGATTATCTTCAGGTAATTCAGTCCATAAGAGATGCAGGACATCAAAGCTTAAACCCCAACAATCAGACCGGTCATGGCATACCGCATTTTTCCGCTACCAAGGAGCTGGTACTGTCTACCGAAGACCCGCAAAAACAGGCATTTCTCCGGCTTTATCCCAATCCCGTGGGTAATAGACTCTACGTATTTACCGAGGTGCCTCTGTCTACCATCACCTTGTTTATTCACAATATTCAGGGCCAAAAATATTTAGAATACCGTAAGGAAAACGTGGCGGCAGCGACGGAGCTGTTCATAGATTTGCCTTTATTGCCAAGCGGTGTATTTTTATTGACGGCATTAACGGAAGATAGCGCCGGCACTTACCGCCTGATCAAAGAATAAACTGGCGGTACGGAAATTTGATTTTTATGTCTATCCTCAGATAAAACATATATTTGTGCTATGATACCGATTATTGCGCCATCTCTGCTGGCTGCAGATTTCGCAAACCTGCAGCGTGATATTGAATTGATAAACAACAGCGATGCCGATTGGTTTCATTTAGACATAATGGATGGCCAATTCGTGCCAAACATTTCATTTGGTGTTCCGGTTTGCCAGGCCATTGCCCGGCATGCCAGGAAGCCCCTGGATGTTCACCTAATGATCGAACATCCGGAATTGTACCTGGAAATCTTTAAAAAGTGCGGGGCGAACTCCATTAGTGTTCACTACGAAGCCTGTCCACACCTGCACAGTGTGGTGCAGCAAATTAAGACACTGGGTTGCCAGGCCGGCGTTGCCATCAATCCACACACGCCTGTGTCCCATCTGAGTGATATTATCGCTGACCTGGACCTGGTTTGTATTATGTCCGTAAATCCTGGCTTTGGGGGACAGAAGTTTATAGAAAATTCATTTGATAAAGTACAGGAATTAAGAAAGTTAATTACTGATAAACAAAGTAAAGCTTTAATAGAAATTGATGGAGGGGTGAACAACCGCAATGCCCAGCCCCTGATAACCGCCGGTGTTGATATTTTGGTGGCGGGTAGTTTTGTCTTCAATTCGGAAGATCCCCTGAAGACCATTAGTGATCTCAAGAAAGTCCCGGCTTGAATAGACCTTTTTGGCTAGTACTATGGATTACGGTAGCCCTTGGATGCCAGGCTAATTGCCTGTTAGCGCAAAATGCCTTTATCAGTGGAAAGATTGTCGATACCAATCAAAAAGCCATTGAGGGTGTCAATATTGTCACCAATGGCCAGGAGGGCACCAGCACCAACGAATCAGGGCGCTTTAGCCTGACGGTACGCCCCCGGGATGACATAAGACTTACCATTTCACACGTTAGTTACCGGACCATAAACCGGACTGTATCGCTGGAGCCTTCCGAAAACCTGTTGCTAAACCTCACCCTGGAGCTTAAGTCAGCCCAGCTGCAGGAGATTGAGATCAGGGACCGGTCTGTCAATGACTATGTGCCCAGTCTTATGACCATTAATCCAGAAGCAGCCCGGCTGCTGCCCACCCCGTTTGGTGAATTCAACAAGATCCTGGCCACCTTGCCGGGTGTGGTGAGCAACAATGAGTTGTCTGCCACCTACTCGGTAAGAGGGGGCAACTTCGACGAAAACCTGGTTTATATCAACGACATCCCCATATACCGTCCTTTTCTGATACGGGCCGGACAGCAGGAGGGATTGAGTTTTGTTAACCCCAGCCTGGTACAGGAGGTGGAATTCAGTAGCGGTGGATGGGCTCCCGAATACGGCGATAAGCTAAGCTCGAGTCTTAATATTACCTATAAGCAACCCAAGGAATGGGCCGGCAGCGCCAGCCTCAGCTTTTTAGGTGGGCAGGCCCATGTAGAGGGGATTACCAGGAATCAGCGACTGACTTATCTGGCAGGGGTAAGGCATAAAAGCTCTCAGTATTTGCTGAATACCCTGGAAACCGAAGGAGAGTATTTGCCCCGGTTTACCGATGTACAGACCTATTTAACCTACAACCTGGACCCCGAGAACAACGACACGGAGCTGTCATGGTTATTTGGTTATGCCAATAACCGCTATCTGGTGGAACCTGAGACCAGGGAAACCAGGTTCGGCACCTTTAGCCAGACCTTCAAGTTCCTGGTGGGATTCGCAGGTCAGGACCTGCTGAAATACCAGACTTATCAAAGTGCCTTGAGACTGGATCATCGCTTCAACAGCAATTTCAAATCCAGTTTTATCCTGTCCGGGTTTTATACCCGGGAAAGGGAATACTACGATGTAGAAGGGGCCTACCGGCTATGTGATGTCGACAGCAATCCCGGATCGGCAAACTTTAACGAATGCGCAGTGATCAGGGGATTGGGATCCAACTATCAATCAGGTCGCAATTTGCTGGATGCCAAGATATTCAATTTCAGGAACAGGTCGGAACTGCAGCTGGGGAACAGCAATCAGCTGGAATTTGGCATAGGCTATGACCGGGAACTGATCGAAGACAGCCTGAACGAATATGAGTTTACCGATTCCGCAGACTATGTAGTTTTCAATACGCCCACCATCAACAGCAGTATTGACCTTGACACCTATCGTTTGACCGGGTATTTGCAGCACAACCTGTGGCTTAGTGCCAATCAGAAGTTCACCTATGGGGTAAGGCTTAATTATTGGAGCCATAACCAGGAGTTTTTGATAAGCCCCAGGTTCCAGTACGCTTATCAGACCCACTGGAGGAGGCCGGTTACCTTTACCGCGGCCTTCGGATGGTACCAGCAACCTCCATTTTACCGGGAGTTGCGAGATTTTTCAGGGGAGATCAACCCCGATATCAAAGCCCAGTCCGCTATCCACGCCATAATAGGGGCTGATTACAATTTCAGGTTGTGGGAGCGCAATTTTAAGTTTGTTTCGGAGCTGTACTACAAGGACCTGGAAAATGTAATTCCCTACGACGTGGACAATGTTAGGATCCGCTATTATGGAGATAATATAGCCGTGGCATACGCAGCGGGGCTTGATATGAGGGTGAGTGGAGCGTTTATCCCGGGAACGGAATCCTGGTTCAGCCTGGGGATCCTGAAGACGGAAGAGGACCTCTCCATAGATGACCGGGGCGATATCCGGAGGCCATCGGACCAACGAATCACCCTGGGGATCTATTTTGAGGATCATATGCCCAACGATCCATCGGTAAGGGTATATCTCAATTTATTGTATGGCAGCGGCTTACCGTTTGGCCCACCCAATAACCTTGAGTACAGGAATCAATTCGAGGGAGACGCCTATAACCGGCTGGATATAGGATTCAGCAAACTGATCCATATAAAAGGTGGTGAACAGGGCAGGGGCCTGAAAACCATTTGGTTGAATGCGGAAATTCTCAATCTTCTGGGAGCAAAAAACACCATTTCCTATACCTGGATCAACGACCTGCACAACCGGCAGTTTGCGGTGCCCAACAACCTGTCACAGCGGTTCTTCAACCTCAAGGTGTGGGTGGAATTCTAACAGGGTTTGCTCAAAGCAATTTGCATTTAAGCCAAATTTATTTTTTCTTGCTGGTTTGAACTATGAAAAACCATAAACAAAAGGAGTAAAATGAAAAGAATCTGGAATTTACAAGTTTTTGGCTTGCTGGCGGGAGCCATGATTTTCGGGGTGCTGAATACCCAGGCACAGGACGAGGAAGCCCTGACTGACGAGGAATTGAAGAAGTACGCCCTGGTGATGGACTATGCAGAGCAGGAAAAGGAAAGGCTCAAAGTGGACTACAATGAAATGATCCAGGCGGAAGAACTGATGGACGGCGGCAGGCGGTTTAAGGAATTAAAGGATGTAGCAGATGATTCTGTAAAGCTGGCAGAAACTGCTACCCCGGAAGAGCTTGAAGTTTTCAATAAAATTGAAAACGCTAATAATGAAAATATTGAAGCTTTTAAAGAAGCCTATACCGAGAAGATCAAAGACAAGGAAGCACTGGGTGCCGGACTGTATAACAAGATCACCAAAGCTCTTAGGAGTGACGCGGAGTTAAAGGCTCGTTATACCGCCATTTTTGATGAGGTTCAAAGTGAAAGAATGGCCAATGCAGAAGAAGAGGTAGAGGGAGCGGAAGCTTCGACCGAAAACTAGCAGCATTTAAACTATAAGCGTTACAATTTGCGATCTACCATCTGCATCTTCAAGCCAAAGAAGCTGGTAAGACTTTGGTAGATTGTGGATTGGAACGCCGGTAATTATAGCTTTTTTAGCCGGTCTTCCCGGGTTAGGCCTGAAACCACCTCAATATTGATACCGTCGGAAATTCCGGTTTCAATTTCCCGTTTTTCAAACTGCTGGGGACCGGTCATTACTTCCACAAAAACCTTGTTTTCGTCTTCGAAGATCAGGTTACTCTCCTTTATGGACATAACGTCGTCTTTCTGTTCCAATACAATATCGGCATTGGCGCTGTAACCTGCCCTTAAGAAGACATCTTCCCGGATGTCGATTGCAGCCCGTACCTCGAACTGGATAGCGCCTTCCTCCTCAACACCTTTGGGGCTGATATATTCCAGGGTGGCATCGAAGGATTCACCTTCCAGCGCTCCGATTATCAGCTTTAGGGGCATTCCCTCGCTGATCTTGCCCACTTCGGACTCATCCACGTTACCTTCAAAGATCATTTCCTGCATGTTGGCTATGGAAACGATGGTAGTGCCTTCGTTGAAAGTGTTGCTCTCGATCACAAAGCTTCCTTCGCGCACCGGAACATCCAGGATCATGCCATCCACGGTGGAGCGGACTTCATTGGTGGCGGTTCCGGCCTTTTTTGAGGCCCCTTCGCGCACCAGCTGCAGGTTGCTTTCAGCAGCGGCCAGCGCTTCTTCCCGCAGTTCAAAATCAAGTTTGAATTCGTTGTACTCCACTTCGGAAATAATGTTCTCGTTGAACAGCTGTTCCTGTCGTTCCTTTTCTTTCTTGGAGTTTTCGAAATTTATCCTGGCGGAACGCAGCTGGGTCTGGGCATTGTTCAGGGCTACCGAATTGGGGATGATGCGGATTTTTGACAGCAACTGACCTTTTTTGGCTACCTGTCCCGCTTCAACATAAATACGGTCCACCACTCCGGAAACCTGTGACTTGATCTCAATTTCTTTTCTGGGGATAATGGAGCCGGTAGCCACTGTTTTACGGATTATGGTTGAGGTATATACACTGTCTGTTTCATAGACCACATCCGGTTCCTTCGATTTTGAGTAGAGGAAATAGCTCATGTAAAAGAAGCTGCCAACTAATACTACTAATAATAAAATGCGAAATACTCGTTTCATTGTTTGGTTTAATTTTCTTGTCTTATCGCTTCAATGGGGCTTACCGCAGCAGCTTTCCGGGCGGGCATGACACCCGCAATAATACCGCCAATTACCAGTAATACCAATGACCCCACGGCAACTTCCGGGCTTACATTGGGGTTTAAAATTATAAAGTCGTCGGGTAAAAACTTGGAAAGCAGGTCCAGTATCAGTAAGCCGAAAATCAATGCCAGGTATCCACCTACCATGGTCAGAAATACTGATTCCTGTACGATCAGGGATATTATTGAAAAAGGCGTGGCTCCCAGCGATTTCCTGATACCTATTTCCTTGGTGCGTTCTTTTACTATGATCAGCATAATGTTGCTGACTCCAATAATTCCGGCGAACAGGGTACTTAAACCCACAAACCAGGTAAACAGGTTAAGTCCGGTGAACAAACCATTGATCTCCTCGAACTCTTTCTGGAGGTTGAAATAACCAATGGCGTCTTCATCCAGCGGATGTACGTTATTGTTCTCCTTTAATAAATTGATCATCCGGGCCTGTACCTTGTCGACGTCGTACTGGTCATAGGCAGAGAAGGCATACCATCCTACATTGTCCCCATAGTTGAATGCCCGCTGAAAGGTGGTAAAGGGCACATGAATGGAGTTTTGGTCCTGCTCATCACCATCGTCTCTGATGGGTTTGATCAATCCCACCACCTGGAAATTGACCTTGTTGATGGTAATATACTCACCGATGGGGTCTTCATCTTCCTCAAAAAGGATGTTGACTACGTTCTGTCCGATAACTGCTACTTTCCGGTAATCATCGATGTCTTTTTGATTGATGAACCTGCCATCTTCGATATTCTGAATATTGATCTTATTAAACTCCGGGTAATCACCGTTCACGGTAAAGGCGCCGGTATTGTAACCGCGGGTAACATTATTTCCTCCGCGCCAGCCCCCCAGTTGATTCCTGGGAGCCAGGAAACGGATCTCTTTTACCCGGCTTCTGAGCAGCCTGGTGTCCGAATTATCGAAACTGATGCTGCGACCCGGTTGAAATCCTTCATGGGAGACGGTGGTCCGTTGTCCCCAAACGAAGCCCGAATTGGTGGCCCATTGACCAAAGTTCCTGGTTACCCCTTTCTTGAAGCCGTTGCCCAGTCCCACCAGGCTGATGATCATAAAGATCCCCCAGGCAATGCCTACAATGGTGAGGAAGGTACGCAGTTTATTTTTGCGAATGGTACCGAATATTTCCTGCCACTTATCGTAATCAAACATTTATTCGTCTTTTAGGGCTTCTACAGGCTTAATGCGGGCGGCTTTGCGGGCTGGAAAGTAACCGGCCAGAGTCCCGGCCGCCGCCAGTATGATTGTGGCGATCACCGCATTTCTAAAATTGACCCCGGGATCCACGAAAAAGTTCATGGGGAATCCGAAAGCATCCATTAAATCTGCCAACAGGCCGCTCTCAATAAAGGTCATTCCCGCGATCATTCCCATATAGCCGCTCACCAGGGTGATCAGTAAGGCCTCCATCAGAAACAACCCAATGACGGATAGCGGGGTAGCGCCAATAGCTTTTCGCACCCCGATTTCCCGGGTGCGTTCTTTTACTACGATCAGCATAATGTTGCTGACGCCCACCACTCCGGCCAACAGGGTAAATATCCCCACTGCCGCCAGCACAAATCGTATGCCGTCGAAAATGTTCATCCATCTGACATATTCTTCCCACAGGTTAAAGATCCATACCGCCCGTTTGTCTTCGGTAGAAAATGTGTGTCTGGCCGCCAGCATTTGGTGGATTTCTTCCTGGATCTCCAGGCTTTCTTCCAAACTGGCATCCCCCACGGTCAGCATCAGCCGGTGCACCTGGTTGGCTCCGCCATAGGCCAGCTGGGCGGTAGAGATGGGAATGTAGATTACCTTGGTGGCATCGTCATGCCCGATATCGTCGAATACCCCAACTACCTTGTACTGGATGCCATTTATCGAAATGTATTTCCCGATGGGATCAATATTGCCAAACAGCACCTTGACCACCTTAATACCGATGACCGCCACCTTTCTCCGTTCTTTTATGTCTTTGTCGTTGATGTAGCGGCCGTCGTCAATTATCGATTTTTCCAGGTACATGTGGTCCGGATGGATGGCCTGGATGTTGAAAGAACTGTAGTTATCTTCATAACGTACCGTAAATTCTCCGCTTACGTAAAAACGGCCGGTCAGGTACTCTACCCCGGCTACTTTTTCCCGGATCAGATCGTAGTCCTCATTGGTGAAATTGATCCTTTTACCCGGCTGAATGCCTTTATGTGGAATGGTGGTGGTACCGCCGTTGATGAAGATGCTATTGGCGGCGTCGTCATCGAACTGGTGATGCACGCCGTTTTGGAATCCCCTGCCAAAACCCATGAGGATGATCAAAATAAAGATCCCCCAGGCCACATTGAAGGCAGTGATGAAACTGCGAAGCTTATTCTTCTCAATAGTATGAAAAATTTCCTGCCACTTATCCAGATCGAACATAGGGATATATTTAGGAAGCCAATTGGTAATCCCGGTCCAGAATGACGCCGTCTTTCAGCATGATCACCCGGTCCGTCTGCTCCGCGATATCGTGTTCGTGGGTTACAATAACAATGGTTTTACCCATGGCATTGACCTCTTTGAAAATTTTCATCACCTCGTGCGAAGTGCTTGAGTCCAGGGCGCCGGTAGGCTCATCCGCCAGAATTACCTTGGGATCTGAGATCAGCGACCTGGCAATGGCGATGCGCTGTTTCTGTCCCCCGGACATTTCGCTGGGCAAATGCTCCGCCCATTCTTTCAGACCCACCCGGTCGAGATACTCCAGGGCAATTTTGTTGCGCTCTTTTCTGCTGACTTTTTGATAGTAGAGTGGCAGTGCCACATTTTCCATGGCATTTTTGAAGTTCAGCAGGTTGAAAGATTGGAAGACAAAGCCCAGAAACTTGTTGCGGTAAAAGGCGGCCTTTTTCTCCGACAGGTTCTTAATAGGGGTGCCTGCCAGGTGATACTCCCCGGTATCGTAATTATCCAGTATACCCAGTATATTCAGCAGGGTGGATTTTCCGGAACCGGAAGAGCCCATGATGGAGACCAGTTCCCCTTCTGCGATATCCAGGTCGATACCCTTCAGTACATGCAGGGACTGATTGCCTACCGGATATGACTTATGTATTTGATCGAGTTGAATCATTTGATAAAATGTCTATAACTGATAACGTAGTAAAAGCAACCTGGTGTCTTAATTAGAGCTTTTTTATATGGTCTTCGGAGGTGAGACCGGCAATTATCTCCACATGGACCCCGTCCGACAAGCCGGTTTGAACCTGAATTTTTTCAAATTGCTGGGCGGAGCGCTCTACTTCCACGAAACTGGTATCGTTTTCCACGATCAAGTTGCTTTCTTTTATGGCAAGTACCTGTTCTTTCTTTTCCAGCACAATATCAGCATTTGCACTGTATCCGGCACGAATAAAATGATCTTTATCCAAAAGTACCTCAGCCCGGACCTCAAATTTTATGGCGCCTTCTTCTTCAATACCCTTTGGTGAAACGTATTCCAAACTGGCATTGAAGGTCTTTTCCTCAATGGCACCGATGGTAAGTATCAGATCCATCCCCTCTTTTACCTTGCCAATGTCGGCCTCATCCACCATGCCTTCAAATATCATGGCATTCATATCGGCCACGGTGGCAATGGTTGTACCCTCGTTAAATGTATTTGATTCAATTACAAAACTTCCTTCCCTTACCGGCACATCCAGGATCATGCCTTCGGCGGTTGACCGTACTTCATTGGTGGCGGTACCCGACTTTTTAGAGGCACCTTCTCTGACCAACTGCAGGTTGCTTTCGGCGGCTTCCAACGCTTCCTCACTGAGCTCATAATCGAGTTTGAATCGGTTGTATTCCACCTCAGAAATGATATTGTCAATAAATAATTTTTCCTGCCGTTCTTTTTCCTTCCGGGCGTTCTCATAGTTGATCCTGGCCGAGCGGAGTTGTGTCTGGGCATTGTTCAGGGCCACGGAATTGGGGATGATCCTGATCTTAGCCAGTAACTGTCCTTTTTTTGCCACCTCACCGGCTTCTACATATATGGTTTCCACCACCCCTGAAACCTGAGATTTGATATCAATTTCTTTGCGGGGCACAATGCTTCCGGTGGCTGTGGTTTTTTTCATTATATCGAGTCGTTCCGGCTGCTCGGTTTCAGACACCGGAGCTTCATCCTGTGACTGGCTCATATAAAATCCGGCACCGGCAACTATGGCCACCAGACACACCAGGGAGAGAATAACATATTTCTTTTTCATAATTAATTTTTGGTTCTAAGGTATGGGAGCATCACTCTATTTAGTCGGCATTTGTTGACTTGGGGTTTCCTATAATCATGCCATGTATTTAACTTTCTTATATTCAGTTGTTTATAAATAATTGAGTCTAAACAGACTCGCCATTGTGTCCGAAATCGGATGAAAATGTGTACACATGCGTACAACATTTCAAATTTGATCCGGCCAAATGCCCCTGGGACCGAATTTCAGTTACTTTTACTCATCAACTAACCCATATTGGGGGATATGGGCAGTCTGCAGTTTGCAGTTTGCAGTTGGCAGTTGGCAGTCTTCAGTTTTCATATCTTTAAATCAGATCCTAGATCTTACTCGTCTCTCAGCGCCACTACCGGATTGGTTTGGGCGGCTTTCCGGGCCGGCACAATACCTGCCAGGGTTCCGGCACAAACCAGCACCAGTAATGCTGTTATACTCACCTTAAAATCAATTTCAGGGTTGGCAAAGAAATCACTTTGGGCTTCAAACTGGACCAGGGCGTAGTTGATTAATTCCACAAATCCCACACCACTTAAAAGACCCAAATAGCCTGATATTCCTGTCAGCACCAGCGATTCCAGCATGATCATGCTGACAATGGACCAGGGGGGTGCACCCACCGATTTGCGCACCCCAAATTCCTTGGTCCGCTCTTTTACAATGATCAGCATTATATTGCCCACACCCACCACACCGGCGATGATGGTCATAACACTTACCAGCCAACTGACCGCCCTGATACCGGAGAACAGCCCCTGAACTTCCTGGTATTCTTTTTCCACGTTAAAAGATCCCAATGCGGAACGGTCATCCGGATGGATCTTATGCCGTTGGGCCAGCAGGTTTTTTACCTTTTCCTCGATCACCGCTGCCGGGATTCCCGGCTTGGGGATAAAGCTGAACCACCCCACATTTTCTCCCTGGTTAAAGGCCAGTTGCAGGGTAGTATTGGGCAGATAAATGGTCTGTACATCGTCTATGGCATCATCCGATCGCAACGGACTGTCGAAGGTGCCCACGACCTTAAAAGGCACCCCTTTGATCTTGATATAGGTACCGATGGGATCCTCTTCGGGTTGATAAAGGCGGCTTTGTACCTGTGAACCAATCACCGCGATCTTGCGGCGGTCTTCTATATCGCGGTCGTTGATAAACCTGCCGCTGGTGATGATCATGGGTTTCACATGGACATAATCGGGATAGTCTCCATACACCTGGAAAGAAACGCTGCGGTCGCCCCTCACCACCATGAAATCCCCCGCCAGGAAATTGCGGGGAGCGATGATATCGATCTCTTTTACATTGTTGGTGATGGCTTCGATATCGCTGTTCTTGAAATTGATACTGCGCCCGGGTTGTAATCCCTGATAGGGCAGGCTGGTTTGTTGTGACCACACAAACACAGCATTTTTGGCTATATCAAAATCCTGCATCACCCCATTGCGCAATCCGTTACCGGCCCCCATTAGCACCACCAGCATAAAGATACCCCAGAACACCCCGAAGGCAGTCAGGGCGGTCCTCAATTTATGCTTTTTGAGGCTGTAGTAGATTTCTTGCCATTTGTCCAGGTCAAACATATTATTCCAATTATTGATCTTTCAATGCTTCAACCGGCCGGATACGTGAGGCTTTAACCGCCGGCACCAGCCCGGCCAGGGCACCTGCCACGATCAGTACCAGGGTAGCGCTGACCGCTACCTTCAGGTTCACTTCAGGCCTTGAGAAGAATTCTATATCGGCACCGGCCAGTTCCAGCAAATGATTTACTCCTTCCAGGGTAGCGATGCCCGTCAGCAGTCCCAGGTAGCCTGCTATGCCGGTAATAAACACCGCTTCCTGCAGGATCAGGCTTACGATTGACCAGGGTGTGGCTCCCACGGCTTTTCTGATTCCGATTTCACGGGTGCGTTCCTTTACCACTATGATCATGATGTTGCTGATGCCCACAATACCCGCAAAAAGTGTCAGTATGCCAATTACCCACACAAAGCTTTTAATTCCCGTCATCAGTCCCATCACCTGCTTGTACTGGTCCTCCTGATTGTGTGTCCAGAAATCCTGGTTGTCGTCAGGGTGTACAATATGCCGCTGGGCCAGGAACTTCAGGATTCGCTGTTCCAGTTCTTTACCGGTGGTTTGCGCCTGATCGGTAGCCACCGCAAACAGGGTTACCGGTCCCCCGGGATTAAAAGTTCTTTGAAAGGTTTTGAAAGGCACATAGATACGTTCACCCTGGTTGAAGGCAGTGCCTTCAAAATGAAAGACCCCCACTACCTTGAAATGGACATCCTTGACCCTGATATACTTGCCAATGGGATCTTCTTCCCCAAACAGTACTTCACTCACCCGGGTGCCTATATTGCAGACTTTCCTTCCCTCCAGGTTGTCGTTGTAGTTGATAGGCCGTCCCTTGACGTACTGGAAGGTAACCTTAATGGGGAAATAATCCTGATTGGCCCCATATACTACGAAAGGGCTGGATTTGCCGTTGTAGGAAGCCAGGTAGTTGCCCTGCAGCCAATTCTCGGGACTCATGATCTCTATGCCCTGAATATTTTCCCTGATAGCCCTGAGATCCTCTTCGGTGAACTGTAATGCCCTGCCCGGGGGCATGCCCTTGTAGGGGATGGAGGTGCGCCCGGTGAAGAACCAGATGCTGTTGGTAGCGTCCAGCAGCATACTTTTAGCCACACCGTTTTGCAGGCCCTGACCGGCGCCTAAAAGTATGATCAGCATCAGTATTCCCCAGAATACACCAAAGGCAGTGAGCGCCGTGCGCAGCTTATTCTTTTGCAGCGTGCTGAAGATCTCTTCCCATTTGTCAAGATCAAACATCGGTGGTTGGACTAAACGTTAAGTGATGCAGTAAATGTAGTTTATGGTGTATCAGCTTGTGTCATTTTGCGGTAAATGAATGTCAAAAATTGTCATGATATGGCTGGGGAAATACATTCTCCATCCGATGGAGACAGCTATTTGGCCGGGAATCTACCGGGGTAATACTTTTAATGCTGGTATAAAAACAATATCATTATGCTTTGATAGTCCATATAAATTGATTGATAAGAAATGAAAACAATTGTTGCTCCCATAGATTTTTCTGAAGCCTCCAACAATGCGTTGTTATTTGCGGCAGAGTTATCCAAAAGAACCTCGGCCAATCTGGTGGCGGTGCATGTGATGCAGGAGGGTGGTGATGAGGAAGAGACCAACAAAAAACTGGAGTTGTTAAACGCGTATTTGCACAAAACCTTTGGTTCGGAGTTGCCCTGTGAAACCGTTGCCATGCAGGGGAGCTTTGTTGGTACCCTCAAAGGATTGATCGGGCTACACCAGCCCGACCTTATTGTGATGGGCACCAAAGGCGCCAGCGGTTTGAAAAAAATTCTGATAGGGAGCAATACGGTCAAGGTGCTGTCGAATGTCAAGGAACCGGTACTGGTGATTCCTGAGACCGCCAGGTTTGACAGGTTTATCAAAGCCGGTAAAAGCCGGGTGGTACTGGCAACCGATCTGGAAGAATTAAACAATGAGGATGCACTGGATATTTTGAAAGATATCGCCCGGTTGATTATTGACCCTATGATAAAAGTAATTAGTGTGAGGCCGGAGAAAAAGGATCTGGACGATGGGAAAAGGATGGAGCGCAATGCCCTGGTTTCCCGGTTCAGACCGGAGATTCCCGCTGAATGGGCCACCATTTTCAGCAACAGTGTGATGGGTGGAATTAATTTTTATCTCAATAAACACCAGGATACGGGACTGGTGGCCATGATTGCCCGGGATACCGGACATCTGGTGCAAAAGCATTATACCAGGGAGATGGCTTCACACACACATTATCCTTTACTGGTCATGCACGATGATTAAGTTGATTTTAAATCAATCAATTGGGGCATTTTCAGTAAATTAAAGTCAGAGAAATAAGATCAATAAATGGCGAACTTCAATATCGATGCAGACCGCCAGCAAACCTATGATGCCATAGTTATCGGGTCCGGGATCAGCGGGGGCTGGGCTGCCAAAGAACTTTGTGAAAATGGATTGAAGACCCTGGTACTGGAACGAGGCAGGATAGTGGAGCACGTTAAGGATTATCCCACCATGAATCTGGATCCCTGGGATATGGAACTGAGGGGAGCGCTGACTCCGGAGCAGCGGGAAATTCACCCTGTGGGCACCCGTGCAGGGTTTGTCGGTGAAACCAACCAGCATTTCTATGCCAATGACCTGGAAAATCCCTATACGGAAGTCAAACCGTTTCTATGGGTCCGTGGCCATCAGATGGGTGGCCGTTCCCTGCTCTGGGGCAAACAGTGCTATCGCTGGAGTGATCTTGATTTCGAAGCAAACCTGAAGGATGGCCATGGTGTGGACTGGCCCATACGATATAAGGACCTGGAACCCTGGTACACCCATGTAGAGAAATTCGCGGGAATTAGCGGAGAACCCCTGGGGTTACCGCAATTGCCAGACAGTCACTTCCTGCCACCTATGGAGCTCAACTGCGTGGAGAAACACATCAAGCAGCGCATTGAGCAGGAATTTCCCGGCAGGAACATGATCATTGGCCGGGTAGCTCACCTGACTGAGCCCCTGAATGGCCGGGGAAAATGCCAGTTTCGCAACCGCTGCGACCGGGGGTGTCCCTTTGGCGCCTACTTCAGCAGCAACGCGGTAACCCTTCCCGCAGCCCATGCCACCGGCAATCTCACCATCAGGCCTTATTCCATTGTACAGTCCATTGTCTATGATGATGAAAAAGGCAGGGCTACCGGGGTCAGGATCATCGATGCCGAAACCAATGAAGATATCGTCTACAATTCCAGAATTATTTTCTGTAATGCCTCGGCACTGGGTTCTACCCAAATACTACTCAACTCCACCTCCAACCGGTTTGAGAACGGTTTGGGGAATGACAGTGGCGAACTGGGGCATAACCTGATGGACCATACCTACCGGGTAGGGGCCATGGGTACAGTGGAAGGGTTCGAAGACCGCTACTATAAAGGCCGGCGTCCCAATGGTATTTATATCCCGCGCTACGTTAATATCGATGATAATTCCCAGTCGGATAAATTTGTGC
>JAUIKU010000344.1 GCA_030430675.1 Bacteroidia bacterium
AAACCTGCAGCATCCTCTGTCTTTCTGATACGACACTTTTTGTTTCAGATACTTTCTGTGGAGCAACTTACCAATACGATATATTGCTCAATGGAGAAACCGTTATAAATACAGGTTCCTGGGTGTGGGATTTTGAGCCGATCAGAAGTGTCAATATCTTTTTTGACAATTACCAGAAGTGCGAAGATGATTTCGAAACCTGGAAACAATACCTGGGAGAGGCTCAGTTTTTCAAGGCGCGTAATTATTTTCAGCTGGTACAAAAGTATGGCGATGTACCCTGGTATAGCCATGCACTGACCCCTGAAGACGAGGAAGAGTTGTCGAGGCCTCGCGACCCCCGGACGGTGGTAGTAGATTCCATATTGGCCTTGCTGGATGATGCGGTACTTAATGTGGCAAAAAGAGATGAGGCTCCTTGGAATAATAATTCCGTAAATAAGGAAGCGGTGCTGGCGTTTATTACCCGGGTGGCGCTTTTTGAAGGGACCTGGCAAAAATACCATATGGGTACGCCCTATGCTACTGCCGGGGCAGATCCGAATAAGTATTTTCAAATTGCCGTGGATGCTGCGGAAGAGTTGATGACCGGAGACTATAACGTAGGTCTGTACAGTACCGGAAATCCCGATACCGACTACTATGATCTTTTTGGATCAGGTAACATGGGTCAGATTAATGAGGTGCTGCTTTACCGGGCTTATAGTGCCGCTGACAGGATCGGTCACAATCAGAACTATTATACTGCCACTGCTCCCAATGAGATAGGTGCCACCTGGTCGTACGTCACTTCATTCCTGGGTAATGATGGCCAGCCATTTGACTATAAGGCATTGGCACAAACCACTAAAGGTAGTGATTTTCTGACCGCCATTGCCGCAAGTGTAGACCCAAGACTTAGGCAGAGTATCTGGATACCGGGCGACCTTATGAACAACGAAACAGGAGTAATATTCGATTTGTCACCCATATTCGAGGCGGTGGCACAGAATAATTCCACCGGCTTCCAAATCAAGAAGTTTAATAACCTCACACAGACTGCAGGATATGCCAATGCCAACGATACTGGATATATACTGTTCAGCTACTCCGAGGTTTTGCTAAACTATGCTGAAGCAAAATACGAACTGGATGGTACTGTAGCCTATGATCAGCTCAACCAGCTAAGAGCCAGAGTGGGTATGCCTGATTTTACCGTGAACCCCCAGGGATCTGATCCTAATCTGGTAGACTATGGTTATCCTATTTCAGACGAGTTGTATGAGATCAGGAGGGAAAGAAGGGTAGAGAAGGCATTTGAGCAGATACGTGAACATGACTGGAAGCGTTGGGCTGCACATAACCTGTTTATGGGGCAAAGACCATTGGGATATCCTTTCAAGCAATCGGAGTTCCCGGATCAAACCCCTTTGCTTAACGGTGATGGACTGATCGATGTATTACAAAATGATATTCCCGGTGGATACGGCTTCAGGCCCGATCAGGATTATCTGAGCAATGTACCGGAAACAGAGTTGACACTTAACCCGAATTTGGATCAAAATCCTGGTTGGTAGTTATAGTTAACAGATTATACTTTTAAGTAGGCATTTAGCAGGGACCAGGATGGACCGGGTTTTAGATTTCCTGCTGAGTGCTTACTTGTTTTACTTTGCCTAAATAATGTATTGGATTAAAAACTGATGGATAAGTCGAATGAAAAAAATTAGCGTAATTATATTATTTCTACTAGGTGGTACATACCTCCAGGCTCAACAAAAAACCTTTAAAGCGGGTGCCTCTGAAATTGATATCACTCCCATGCTCGAAGTAGAAATAGTGGGGAATTTTGACGTGCCTTCGGCTTCTCACATCCATGATGCGCTTTATTCCAAAGCCCTGGTGCTGGATGATGGCACCACCCAGATAGCCATAGTTATTGTAGATAATGTGCATGTCAACGAGGTTACTTTTGACAAGGCAAAGCAGTATTTAACTCAAGAAACCGGATTGAGCAAAGAGAATATCCTGATGGCTTCCACTCACACACACAGCGGGCCCAGCACCGGTGATAAATTTCTCGAAGAGGGTGAGCCGTTGAATTCATATTCGGAATACCTGGCGGTAAAGATTGCCGATGGGGTGAAATCAGCGATTAACAATCTGGAACCGGCAAAAATTGGATGGGGGGGAGTTGATGTACCTGATCACCTGTTCGTAAGAAGATGGTTTATGAAGGATTCGGTATACAGCCCCTATGGCACCAAAGATATAGTGAAAATGAATCCCGGGAATAATCCCAACATAGTGAAACCTTCAGGACCTATTGACCCGGAAGTTTCCTTTATTTCTGTACAATCCGCTTCCGGGCGCCCCCTGGCGGTGCTGGCCAATTACTCGTTGCACTATGTAGGTTGGGTTCCCAAAGGCCATATTTCGGCAGATTATTTTGCTTTGTTTGGAACCTATCTGGGTGAATTGATGAAGGTCGATTCGGGCTTCCCCAGGTTTGTGGGGATGATGAGCAATGGCACTTCAGGGAATGTTAATAATAACGACTATGGCAGTCCCAGGGGTGAACTAAATTCGATGGACCGGCCCTATGAACAAATGGAATTTGTGGCCAAAGACCTGGCGGAAAAAGTACATAAAGCAATGAAAAAAATAACATACCAGTCGTGGGTGCCACTGGGAGCCGAGCTGTCCTATTTAACCCTGGAAGTACTCAGGGCCAGCCCCGAGATCTTGTATAATATTGGTAAAGTGCTGTCAAGACCGGAGTCCGATGAACCTTTGTACGATAGAAGAGAAAGGATCTATGCACACAGGATCTTAAAACAACAACTGGAATGGCCGGATCAGGTAGAAGTGCCATTACAGGCACTGCGTATCGGGGACCTGGGCATTACTGCTTTACCATTTGAGACATTTACGCAAACCGGTTTGGAGCTTAAAGAAAAGAACCCTTTTGGAGACAGTTTTACCATTGAACTGGCCAATGGCAGCTTTGGTTATCTACCCACACCGCAAGAAATTGAGTGGGGAGGTTATGAAACCTGGATAACCGTGCGCAACGTCGAAGATAACGCTACTATAAAAATAACTGCGGAATTACTAAA
>JAUIKU010000345.1 GCA_030430675.1 Bacteroidia bacterium
TTTTATCAGCTGCTGATTGCCAATCCGGGTACAGCTTCCAACCACAACCTGCTGGCTGTCTGCAATAGGTATATTGATGTCTCTTTCAAATTCAACACTCAGGTGCTCGATATTGAAGCTATATCCGCGCTGCTCCGCTTCCCACAGGAAACGATCCACATAGGGCTGAATTGCTTGCGGGATCACCCCCGGATGATCCGGCATAGGGTCTTCTTCACAACCAACGGCCAGCAAAACCAGCAGCAGTGCCTGGGAGAAAGAGCGTGAAAGATTCCTGATGCGATTGTTCATCTAACGAACTAATTTAATCAACATTCCATAAAATAGTTGGTAAATGCTTGAACAGTTGAGCAGGTTTAAGGAACTTAAATCCAAATGGCAATCAATCTATTTCACGAGGCGGTTTCGCACTGGTTTATCAACCATATAGGCACTCCCACTGAGGTTCAGAAAAAAGCCTGGCCCGCCATACGTAAAAAGCAGCATACGCTGATCTCAGCCCCCACCGGCAGTGGAAAAACCCTGGCTGCCTTCCTGGCCATTATAGATGAAATGGTAAAAAAGGGGATCAGCGGCAGTCTTAACTCCCAAACTACCGTGGTCTATGTAAGTCCTTTAAAAGCCCTTAGCAATGATATTCACAGGAATTTACAGGTTCCGTTGGCTGGTATCCGGAAAGCGCTTGAAGCCACCAAGAATCCACCGGCAGAAATAAAGATTGCTTTGAGGACAGGTGATACCAGCAGTTCTCAGCGGACTGCCATGTATAAAGACCCACCGCATATACTGGTAACCACTCCGGAGTCTCTGTATTTGCTGTTGACCAGCATCAATGGCCGTAAAATGCTGGAAACCACCGAAACGGTGATCGTGGATGAAATACATGCCATCCTGGAAAGTAAAAGGGGATCGCATCTGGCGCTTTCCATGGAACGCCTGGACCAGCTAACCGAAAAGCCATTAACCCGAATCGGGCTATCCGCTACTCAAAAGCCCATAGAAACGGTGGCTAATTTTCTCACCGGTTCCAAGGACTGTGAAATAATAAATACCGGCCATAGCCGACATATGGATGTTGCGGTGGAAGTGACTGCTTCTCCGCTGGAATCGGTAATGTCCAATGAAGTATGGCTGGAAATATACCAGCGGTTGGAAGCCCTGATAAATACCCATGACACTACACTGATATTTGTCAATACCCGCAGGCTGGCGGAACGCATGGCCTTCAGGCTGACCGAGATGATGGGACCCGGCCTAATTACCGCACATCATGGCAGCATGTCCAAGGAACACCGGCTGGATGCCGAGCAGAAGCTGAAATCCGGGCAGTTGAAAGCTCTGATAGCCACGGCTTCCATGGAATTGGGGATCGACGTGGGGTCGGTTGACCTGGTATGTCAGATGGGTTCACCCAGAAGTATCGCCAACTTTCTGCAACGGGTGGGCCGTTCGGGGCACAGTGTTAAAGGAACCCCCAAGGGAAGATTATTTCCCCTTTCCCGTGATGAGCTGGTAGAAAGTACGGCGTTGCTGCAGGCAGTGAAATACCGGGAACTGGACACCCTGGAAATTCCGGAAAAACCGGTTGATGTACTGGCACAACAAATAGTGGCAGAAGTGGCCAATGAAGAGTACCACCAGCAGGCACTCTATCAATTAGTAACCAGGGCCTACCCCTATCACCAACTTTCATTTGCAGAATTTGAGGAGATACTGGACATGTTGTCTCAGGGATATGCACTAAGACAGGGCAGGCGCGGCGCCTATCTGTTCAGGGATCTGGTAAACAACCGCCTGGTGGCCAGAAAAGGCGCCAGATTGGCTGCCATCATGTCCGGTGGAGCCATCCCTGACAATTTTGACGTGGATGTGATCCTGGAACCCTCGGGTACTTTTATAGGGTCCCTCAACGAAGACTTTGCCCTGGAAAGTTTACCAGGACAGGTTTTTCAACTGGGCAATAACTCCTACCGGGTCATTCGTATGGAAACCGGAAAAATGCGGGTGGAGGATGCCCATGGACAACCTCCCAATATTCCCTTCTGGCTGGGAGAGGCCCCGGGCCGAAGCTGGGAGCTGTCGCAGGCGGTGTCGCGTTTTCGCCTGCAACTTGCCGATAAGCTGACCGATATACCAGAAAATAAACACCAGGGAGAGCTGCCCGATAACAGCTGGAAAATACCGGCACTGGACTGGTTGAGGGATGATTTAGGCATACCGGAAAGCGCCGGTGATCAAATCGTGGATTACCTGGCATCCGGCATGGCTGCTCTTGGGGTAATGCCCTCCCACCGGGATATCGTGCTGGAGCGATTTTTCGACGAAGCGGGAGACCAGCACCTGGTGGTCCATGCGCCATTTGGCAGCCGCATCAACCGGGCCTGGGGCCTGGCATTGCGCAAAAAGTTCTGCCGCAGGTTCAATTTCGAGTTGCAGGCAGCAGCCAATGAAGATGCCATTATTCTGTCTTTGGGGGCCACTCACAGCTTCCCCCTGGAAGAAGTATTCCAGTATCTTCACACCAATACCCTGAAGGATGTGTTGATACAGGCCCTGCTGGACGCCCCAATGTTTGAGATCCACTGGAGGTGGAACGCCACCATCGCCCTGGCGGTGCTGAGAAGGCGCAGTGGCCAAAGGGTACCACCCCAGATACAAAGAATGCAGGCCGAAGACCTGGTGGCGCTGGTGTTCCCCGATCAACTGGCCTGTCTGGAGAATATTGCGGGTGACCGGGAAGTTCCCGACCATCCCCTGGTAAGGCAAACCATTGCAGATTGCCTGTATGAGGCCATGGACCTGGAGCGACTTACCACCCTGATCGATGATATAAGAGGTAATAACATTGGTTTACATGCGGTCAACCTGAGAGAAGCCAGCCCGCTGTCCAGTGAGATATTAAACAGTAAACCCTATACGTTTATCGATGATACTCCGTTCGAAGAACGCCGCACCCTGGCTGTGAGTCAAAGGCGGTGGATCGATCCTGCGGAAGCCAAGGAGTTGGGCAAACTGGATCCCGAGGCCATTGCTCTGGTTAAAGAAGAAGCCTGGATACAGGCTGAAAACGAGCATGAACTGCACGATGGA
>JAUIKU010000346.1 GCA_030430675.1 Bacteroidia bacterium
TGCATCGGGATTCAGTTGTCGCACACCCTCGGCCCAGCCAAACATGCTGTAGCTGAATACCACCGCTCCCATGCGGGCCAGGGTAGCACATCTTTTCTGCTGATCTTCACGAAACCTGCCAGATTCGTCCAGGCCATCTCCATAAAAATGGCCATGAGGGCTCAAAACAGCGGGATGTGAGGGTAGGCTATCCAGAGGCCGGTATAGGTTTCCAAATACATAAAATCCCGGGATACTTTCGAAGTAGACATTTTGCACGGTATACCCATCCATATTTCTGGCTGGTCCCACAACTTCGTTAAGTGGCGTCCGACTTGGAAATGGCGATAAGTTAAGCCCCTTTAATATGGACGCTCGCAACAGTTCTTTCCTGGATTCCCAGGTTAGCTCATCACCATACATCGTCTCCAGCTTCTCCAACTCCGCCTTACCTTGCTCTTCAGTATAAAAATTGCCCTGACGCAATGATGGCCCCGGGTCACTTGAACAACCCAGAACCAGTACCAATACCAACGTTGGAAAAAGAATTGAATTTATTGTTTTCATGATTATCGACCTTTGGTTTTCATAGTTTGACAAGCTATCGGGTGTCTTTTAAAAAAACAACATCCGGCCAGTCAAGTGTGTTGCTATTGCCTAACAGATCCGCCATTTCCAGCTTTAGGTCATAAAAATATGACTGTCGTTGCTTGATCCGGGCGCTGTAGATACCATCACCGGCCAATGCATCCCCTTCCGTACCATTATCCACCAACTGCACTTCAAACCTATCCGGGACCTCTTCCCAGTTGACGTATCTCAAGGTTGACTTCTCCTCGTTGGGGATAAAAGTTAGATTGACCTTTTCAACTCCCGCAGGATCATATACTCGCGCTTCAATACGATCTTCGGTAGTTACCTGGAGCCACTGTACCCGGGGAGCAGTCTGATCATCTCCCGAAACTTCCACCTTTACCTTCCCCTTTTTGATGATGTGCTGGCCGCTGATATCGCCAGGGATCCAATACTCAATATGAAACCATATAGGTTTTTTAGGAGCCTCTTCCGATGAGATCACCGGCATAGTGTACTTAAAGGAGCCACCGATGTGATCATATTCCTGCCAGGGATCTCTAATCCGGATACTAGTGTGATTTGCATTAACCATTGGATGCAAAGTAACGGCATTGGTACGCAGGTACTTACCGCCCTCCTTTACCAGAATCACTATAGTTTCACCGGGATTGGCAATTCCATCTCCGTTCCCTGACCCCACCACACCAGTTACGGAATCAACCGCCTCTTTGATCACGGTCAGCTCCCTACCATCCGCAATCACGAAATCCGTAATTTCTTCCACAGGCTCTTTGAGAAGCAACTCAAATTCTTCCTCCCAGACAGACCCGGCCGCGTCCTGCAACACCAATTTCAGTTTGGCAATATCTACACCGGATTTGTTATTCTTTACCTTAAAAGCCCCTTTTAGCTCTCCGGTGGCAGCAGAAGCCAAATCTGTTAATTTGCCCTTTCCCTTAATTACTTCCAGACCTTCACTTAAAGCCACCAGTTCCCCGGTAATGCCCTTTGCACCCCCCTGGCCCTTGTTTAAGACCTGAAAAGATAGTTCAACTTCGCTTCCGGTTTCCACCCATCGGTCGCTGTCAATATCAACTTTCGCCAATCCGAGATTTGGCATTTCCGGATCATCACTGATACCCACCTGATGCAGGCTGCCATTGGTTTTGATCTTTAACCTTCCCTGTGAGTCACTAAGAATATCATAGGATTTTATGTCCCCGTTTCGCAAATCAATATCGATGATATGGTAGGTGCTACTTTTTTTGTACTGAGGGGCAGTAGTTACTTGCACCTCAACATTGGGCATAAGTTCTCCATCGGGTAAGAAATTGCGTACCGCTATTTTAAACCCTTCCGAATTTACATTTTCCAGGATGGTAAATCCCGGCCGGTCGCGATTGGTTTGTACCTGATAATCCCAAACTTCAAAAAACGGGTATATATCGATGAAATCCCATTTTTCAGGTAATGGCAAGGGAGATTCAAAGGCATCCATGATAAAATCGAACATATCTCCCAACCCACAGGTAATATGTGAGGCATCATAGATCTCAAATTGATATTGGGGTAACACGTTCAACAAATACCGGTTCATATCGTCATGATAGAACCGCAGCCGGTCCCGGGTGCCGTTATTCATGCGAATGCTGGTGGCCTTAAAGTTGTCATACATATCCGCATGTGCATATGCTACCGGAAACTCCACCGGCCCCGCCATGAACTCAGTGGAACCACAAAAATTTCCAGCGGCGCTTATAAAATCGGGAAATTTGGCTGCCAGCCAGAAGGTCATGAAACCGCCCATTGACAGACCCGAAACTGCACGGTGCTCCCGGTCGGGTATAGTTCGGTAATGCTCATCAATATACCGGACCAATTCTTTGAAGTAGCTGGGGAATTGTCGGAAAGTGGTTACTGAACTAACATTATAGGGAGATAGTCTGATGGGCTCGATGCGATACCGGTTAAGACCGTCCGCCTTTACTACGATCACATCATTTTCCGATACAAATTTTTCAATATTGTCTCCATCGTTTTCCTCTCCCTTGTCGTAATTCGAATACCCGGCTCCCATGGATCCGAAGTACCGCTGAGCCCACCCGTGGAAAAAATAGATTACCGGATATTTCTTATCCGGATGCTTATAATAATCCGGTGGTAGAAAAATGCGGTAGTTCCGGTTACCAGAAAATGCGTTACTGTAGTGATACTCATCACTGATCCGTACACCTTTATCGGTAGTATACCGTCCCTCGGATTGAGCATCTGCTCCAAGGGGACTGGTCAGTAGTAGTAAGCAAAAAAATGCATAAGAGAAAGTCCTCATATTGAAACAACTACTACTTATCGTTCTTTAACTTCTCAAGCTGCTTTAGTAATTCCGCAGTTATTTTTATAGTAGCGTTGTCTTCGACGTTGCGCACGGTTATCCAGGTTTCATAACCTCCCCACTCAATTTCTTGCGGTGTGGGTAGATAACCAAAGCTGCCATTGGCCAGTTCAATGGTAAAACTGTCTCCAAAAGGGTTCTTT
>JAUIKU010000110.1 GCA_030430675.1 Bacteroidia bacterium
TTAGTTCATCGCCGCCACTGCAGCGGCGGTATCAGTGAATTCCCTAAACCTGGATATCTTGCCATCGCGTACTGTCACTACATGGGCGAAATGGCAACTGAAACTTTTGCCGGTGGTATTTGATTTTCCGCTATACTCTCCTAAAGACACCACGGCATCTCCCTGGGCTACATATTGCTGTACTTCAAATTTGTCAAAGTGAAGCAGTTCGTTAACCTGTCCGAAAAAATGCTGCACCGCTGGTTTTCCTTGACGAAGTCCCGCTGTGGGTAATTCTTCCGGACCGTAAACCTCCCAGTCAATATCTTCGGTATGGTGGTCTAATAAGCCCTCTATATCTCCCCTGAAAAAACAATCATAAGTAGACTTGACCAGATTAATGTTTTCTTCAATGCTGGTAGCACTGGTGGTTGGTTGGGTTTCCATGATGATGTTGTTTAGTTTTTTATAAAACCTCCGCTACGGACCAGAGGTGTGAAGTAACCTTAAGATAGTGATAATCAGTGCCAAATACAATCAATGATTGGCATTTAATTGTTGTAATACACAGTGAGTTTAGCTATCTTATTAATCACTAAACCAAACTAAAACAATGTTAAAACGCAGAACCTTTGTAAAGTCCGGTGCCATCAGCGCAATTGCCGTTGCCGCATTCGGTACCCTCCATTGGAATGGCCGAAAATATGTGGCCGACGATCCCACCACTACCGATATCCTGGGACCCTTCTATCGACCGGGTAGCCCTTTGCGCACCAACCTGGTCCCGGCCGGTTCAAAAGGGACACCACTGGAACTATCAGGGGTAATATTCAAAGAGGATGGCTCCACGCCTTTGGAAGGAGCTTTGATCGAAGCCTGGCAATGCGATGAAAACGAGCACTATGACAATACTTCGGATGACTATTTGTTCAGGGGGGCCACTAAGACAGATCAAGAGGGAAAATATCATTTCAACACCATTGTTCCGGTTCCTTACAAAGCCTCACCTTCCTCCTGGAGACCGGCCCATATACACCTGTTAATATCCAGTCCCCAGTGTCAGGACCTGATTACCCAGATTTACTTTAAGGGAGATCCTCATATCGATGATGACAGCAGCAGCGCATCTCCTACAGCGGCCAATCGCATATTGGAGATTGAAACCTCCGGTACACAAAAGACGGTACAGTTCAATGTGGTGATGCGAAAGCATATTCCTTTGGATGATGCGGTTTACGCCAGAATTTGTGGGCTGTACCAGTTAGACCAGGGGATGGCGGAGTTTTACAGGAAGGATGACCTGCTCATGATCAAAAGAAATGGTCAGATTAGTGAGGGATTGGTGTATGCCGGCGACAATACATTTGAAGGGGCAATGGGTCGGCTCAGGGTAAAATTTGAAATACAACAGGAAGGCGCGGCTAGATCGGTTATCCAACAGGCCAGTTTCAATAACCCGGATATGGTGACCACCTCGGAAGGCACCAAATACCTCAAATATTAGCAATAAATTAACCAGCAATTATATGAGCTACGCGGAAACGGAAAAACTCAACCAGATTGTCATGGGTGGAGCTGCTTTGAGCAATGCAGTCTGCACCGTTGCCGAACTAGGTATCCCCGATTTAATCAACTCCGGGAGCCCGGTCACTGCAGAATCTTTGGCCCGGTCCATAGGAGCCCACCAACGGTCTTTGTACCGGGTAATGCGGTTTTTGGCCAGTTACGGGATTTTTAAGGAAACTGCTAATGGACAATTTGATCATACGTCTCTTTCGGAAGCATTGCGGTCGGATGTCGAAGGGTCTTACCGGGCCGGTGCCCAAACCTGGTTTAGACTATTTCCAACTTTTGGACAGCTTCATCATTCAATAATGACCGGAGAAGCCGGGTTTATCAAAGAATATGGAAAGCCTATTTTCGACTTTCTAGGTGAAAACCCGGAGATGGCGCCGCTATTCGACGCTGCCATGACCTCATTCCATGGCTATGAAACCCAAGCCATGCTGGACGCCTATGACTTTGATGGGATAAAGGTTTTAGCCGACGTTGGCGGCGGCATTGGCTCTTTGATTGGTGCCGTATTACAATCCTATCCTATGATGACAGGTATATTGTTTGAGCTGGGACATGTTCTGGGCCGGGCTCAAGCGTCATTGACGGCAAAGGGATTGGGTGACCGATGTTCTTTTGTGGAGGGAAATTTCTTTGAATCCATCGTTTCAGGGGCAGATGCTTATATTTTTCGACACATCATTCATGACTGGACGGACGAACAATGCCAGCAGATCCTGGGTAATTGTCGAAAAGTCATTCCCGATAATGGAAAGCTCCTGATCGTGGAATGTGTGGTTCCGACGGGAAACGAACCATCAGTTTCCAAAGATTACGATATGATAATGATGATTTCTCCGGGAGGAATTGAACGCACCAAAAAGGAATATCAGGAACTGTTGGAGCAGTCGCAATTTGAGCTCACCTCAATTACTCCCACCAGTACCATGGTCAGCGTAATTGAGGCCAGACCGGTTTAAATATACGGTTAGTTTGCAACTGAAAAGAGTTGCCACTTATCGGGAATTCCTTTTAGTTCAAATTCTCCCATATAGCTAAAATCTATTCCCGCTCCGATTACCAGGTCTTTTACTGTTCTTGAAACCCGGATTTCATTGCCTTGAGCGGTTGACATAATCCTGGATGCCAGGTGCAATGCAATTCCACTGGCCCCCTCTTTGTGAAACTCCAACTCACCACTATGCAATCCAATTCTTACCCTGAGGTCCATGGCATTTAATCCATCACGTATTGATTTTGCACATTGGATAGCCCTGGCCGGTCCGTCAAAAGTGATCAGAAATCCATCTCCGGTGGTCTCCACCTCTTTTCCCCGAAAAGTTGGTAAAGTTGTTCGAATCAATGCGTTATGAGCTTCAAGCTTTTCAATCCACTGGTGATCCCCCATGTTGGCGGCTTTGCGGGTAGAATCAACGATATCCGTGAACATAATGGTTGCCAATTCCCTGGAAACAGGTTTTAATTCCTCACTCACTGACAGAAACTTCCTTATTTCAGCCAGAACTGGATCGAGATCACCCGCAAAAAACGGGTGACATTCACCCCCTTTTAACACTACCAACCTTGAGTTTTCTATAACCTGGTGCATATACTCTGCATACCTGAGCCGGTAATGATTATTGGATCCCCTGTGCAGAATTAATACCGGACATGAAATGCTGGGTAATACCGACCTCACATCCAGTGACATTACCCATCGGTACAGATTGACAGCTGCGCCCGGGGACAAACTCAATCTTTCATAGCGGGCAAATTTCTCCCTGAAGATTTGATTTTCAGCCATGTCCGGGGCGGTCAACTGTAATATTGTCCCGGTTCCCCAAAACTGTTCCAACTGCTGTAATATCTTCTCGGCTGGCTGATCGGGGTAACCAATGGCGTAACCATCTTCTCTTCTCCAGCGGGGTACCGAATTAATTAGCACCAGTCCGGTTACTCTCCTGGAATAGGTGGCCGCAAAAAGGTTGGCCATAAAACCACCTTCCCCATCACCAATTACCAGTACCTGATCTACTCCCACCACATCCAAAACCTCTCTGGCATCGTCCATCCATTCTTCCAGTGTAGGTATGGCAGTCAACGGTATGGGATCAGATACCCCGGTACCACGTTTGTCAAAGCAGATTACCCGGGAAAAGGAAGCCAGTTGATTAAAATAGTTAACCACTGCGGGAAACTCCCACATGATATCAAGGTTTGAGGTCCAACTGGAAATAAAAAGTAGATCTATCTCCCCTTTACCAAATACCTGGTAACCGACGTAACCTCCTGGGGTTTTGACATACTTCGTTTCTGGTCGCAGCATTGATGTTGCTTCTCCTGCTGCTCAATATATGCTTTATTGATAAAAATGAGAAGTAAACCCGCTCAAGCTATTGTTCGGGATCCAGTTGCATCTGGGCTAGCTTTTCGGTACTTAAACGTTGTTTTATCTGGTTGACATAGGTACGGGAGTCCTCATTGCCATAGCGTGTATAGGCGGTTTGAGCCCAGTGCAATGCCTGGTCAAAATCACCCAAAACTTCATAGGCAATAGCTATATTGTGCGCCAGATAACCGGCTTCTTTGTTACGGGCACGATCCAAACCACTTTTCCATGTTTCCAGGGCTCGTTCCCATTGTCCAACATCGGCGTATCTGGTGCCTAATTCCAACTCAGGAGAGCGCTTGGCTTTTCCACGGAACGAACGCCTGATCTTTACCGGTGTAGGCATAATCTTGTATGCATAGTCCCTGCCAGCGGCATTGCTCAAGTACCTGGTAGCATCACCTTTGGAAGTTAATTGAGCCACTGCTTCCGGAACGCTACTGGCGCTGGTCTCCCAGGAATGGCTATTTGTCAATAATTGCTGATCTATAACACTGTATTCCTGGCAATGGTACAATCGAATCCCAATAGTAATATTGCCAATACCCTGCGCATAGAATTGCGGAAAGCCATTACTTCCAATTTCCAGCTTTCCCCGACTAATGGCAAAATCGGAATCCAGCAATTCTATAGCCACAATGGCATCTGCCCCGTATTTTACAGAAAGCCTGTCGATCATCTCCCTGGGGAGCTGTTCGGGAAATACCGAGGTCAAACTATTTCCTGACAGGTATTCCTCGGCAACAATAGTCTCGAACCTGTTTGAACTGCCTAACTGTCGGTGAAGCGCTATTAGTAACTCCTGGCTTCCCGCTCGGTCCTCTCCTGGCAATTCACCGGTCAATACTCCTTCAATAATATTTCCGGCGTCTTTGTCCCTTTTGGTCCGGTCCAGAATTAAAACAGTCTCTATAGAGGACGGTAAAGCGATTTCCGCCGGTCTTAATGAATTAAGTGTTACCGTTCTGGGGCCGGAGCAGGCACCAATAAACAGCATCAACAGGCATACGATATATGCATTAACTCTAAATTTCATGACTTAACCTGACTGATTATCAGTTATTTGAACTTAAATCAATGATAAAATTAATCATATTACCGACTGGATACCGGAGATTCCACCACTGTTCATTATTCATGTAATATAGATGTACAAATTAAAGCGAATAACACCATGGCGCTATCGGTGTTGTGCTCTAAAGCGCATATATAGACCGGCTGGGTACCACCTAACAAGCCTGTACGGCCATGGCGAATGACGGCATTTGCCTGTATTCAAGCAGCGGGACAGTGGGTTTGCCCCACCATTTAGTTTTTGACAATTCTCAGGAAACCATCTTCACCGGGACTTCCAACTCATCATCGGTCATGTTTTGGGTGGTATGATGATCTATTTTTCGGAATGGGCTTAGAATAAGCCTGATCACATCTCTGAATTTCATATACCGGCTGAAGTTTCGTACCAGCTTGTAGGTCTCAATGGGCCGGAAAAAAATGCGGTATGCAAACAACAGGATATAACCTTTCTTTCGTGCTCTGTGTACCACCTCACCTGGCAGTACCGTAGGATCAATTTCAGAACACCTAAACCACTTATCCCAGTCTCTTTCATCATCCAGGATTCCCCGGCTCAGATATTCATTCCAAAGTGGGGTACCCCTATACACACATAGCCGGTTGAAACCGAAAGTATCCAACTTCAGCCTGGCGGCAAATTTGAAACTCTGTAAAATATCTTTTTCTGTCTCTCCTGGTGAACCAACCAGGAAAAACCCATGAGCCGTGGTGATTCCGTGTTTCTTTGCCTCTTTCACGGCATGTTCAATTTGCTCCAGGGTTTGATCTTTCTTCAAGCGGTCCAATATTTTTTGAGTTCCCGCCTCCACACCAAAAGCCAGAAAATTACAATTTGCCTTACCCATTATAGGGAACTGATTGAGAGCCACTGAATCTACCCGGCCCTCACAGCCCCATTTCAGTTCCAGCTTTCTTTCAATTATACCTTCACAAATAGCTTGAATTCTTCGATGCTTCAACAGGAAATGATCATCTGTCAAATATACCGACCGGTATCCCTGGTCATGTAATTGCTGCATCTCTCCCAGCACATGCTCCGCAGAACGGCACCTCCACTTACCACCGGCTAAAGAGGGAATATCGCAATAGATACATTTGTAGGGGCAACCTCTGGAGGTTTGCATGGTGCAGAATTTATCCATCGATAAAACGGCAGGAATATCTAATGGCAACGACTCCAAATAGTCAATGGGCAAAGTTTGCCGATCGGGGTATGGAAATTGATCCAGGTCTTTTATAATAGGTCTGGGTGGGTTTTTGATCACTTCCTCCCCCGCGCGCCAGGCGATTCCCTTTACCGCTGCCGGGTTGTCAATATTCTCCAGAAAATCAATCAACAACTCCTCACCCTCTCCTACTCCCACAAAATCAATGGCGGAGCAATCCTTAAGAATATTGACAGAGTTAAAAGTAGCAAAGGTCCCACCAACAATTATCGGAATATGCGGACTGCTGGCCTTCAGGGTGCGGGCCATGGCTTTCAATAATCGATAGGACGTGGTTGATAAGAATGATAGGGCAATTACGTCAGGCCGCTGCTCTTCCATATCTTGTACAATATGCTCCGGCTTCATAAATGGGTGACAGGTATCATACATTGTTACCTCATGGCCGGCTTCCCTGAGCACCGGGGCCAGGGTTTCAATTCCCAAGGGGGGGAAACCCATAACTTTAATTCGGTCCTCCTTGCTGTGAATTGTTTCTTCGGGATTTAGAAGGTGGTAAAAATCTTCATCACGGACATAGACTAAAAATACTTTCATGCTTAAAAGATCGGTTTTTGAGACAGGCTGTAAGTCCTTTCATAGTCCCCTGCTTACCTCAGCAGAAATCATAAAAAAAGAGTTGCATCCAATTTTTTTTAATATCAACATAAATAGTCACAAATAAAAATGAGGCTTTAAAGATAATTGAACCCAGGTTTTTGCAACCTCAGCAGAGATTCGTAAATTATTAACTACTTGATTCTCATTATCTAATGTGCTCTCGAAGACTTCTGTTGTCAGTTGTTCTAATATACTTAGTGCTGAGGTAATGGCACAATCCGGTTAGGATCTCACACCTGCCGCTACCACTATAGATCAAAGGTTAGCATTTGAAGTCAGCGATCAGGTTTTTCAAAAGATCCTGCGGACTACCGGAGAAACACCATAGAAAAAGCGTTGACCCTTGATAGTTAACAATTTACAGATTACCGTATTCCCCGGAATATTCCAGCATTTGTTCTGTAAAGTCTTCCGGATATTCAACCCTTACATCCACAATTTGATCATTCTCAAGTACCGGCACCAACCTGGGGTTTATAAATCCGCCATAGGGAGCACCTTTTAGCGTGGCCACCCGGTCCAATACTTCCCGGTGAATTTCAGGATCCACCTTTACACCATAGTCTTCAATCAGAGATCTGGCGGCTTCAAAATCTCCCTGAGATTTAATCCGTTGTACTTCCCTGAGTAATGCTCCGAAGAGCTCACGCAGTTTCTGATAATCGTTGATTATGTAATAGGTTTTACCATTTTGCTCCACTTCTTCTATCACATTATCGGTTTTTCCCTGTTCATAAGCCCACCTGGCCACAAAAGCCCGGTTTCTCATATGAGCTTCCTCTATGTCTTCACCCAATTGCAGACGCCTCAGTTGATATAGGAGGCCATTTGTTATGTAAATATCATATTCACTCTTGGCAACTTCATCAGAGGGTACCAGCCCCAGCTCTATCAACTTGGGATCTATCAGGTAATACAGAGCAAAAAGATCGGCCCTTCCTTCTTCAAGTGCGGAACGGTAATTTTTTAATGTTTCCTTGGGAGTGCCCACTCCCGGCTCAATTTGCCCTGAAGCATGACCCAGTACCTCGTGCAGCGCGGTATGTAACTTATCGCCTAAACTTCCGTAACGCTTTGAACGCTCCCTTTGCTCATCTGTTAACAGGAACTCTTCTTCAAATCCTCCGGCACTGGCCATTTTATAACCATCGCTGATGTTACCCAAACTTACCGACTTTGATCCGTAGTTGGAACGGATCCAATTGGCATTAGGTAAATTTACTCCAATGGGTGTGGAGGGTGAAGCATCACCGGATTCTCCTGCCACGTTGACTACTTTATAGGAGACACCCACTACATTATCTTTCTTGTGCTCATCCAGCAAGGGTGAGTTGTCCTCAAACCATTGTGCATTCTCCATTAGTACCTTCATGCGTTCCGTCGCATCAAAGTCATTTATTTCAACTATGGTCTCATATGATCCATGATATCCCAGAGGGTCGTTATAAACTTCTACAAACCCGGTGATGTAATCAATATCTCCTTCGGTAGCCTGACTCCAGGCAATGTTATACTCATCCCAGGTTTCAAGATCGCCTGTTCGATAGTATGAAATTAAAAGTTCCAGTGCTTGCGCCTGCTGCTGGTTCTCCGCAACAGTTACCGCCTTTTCCAGCCAACCTACCATCTTCTCTATTGCGGCGCCATACTTGCCACCAACCTTGTAAACTTCCTCGGCAACCGTGCCATCCGCTTGACGCACCATCCTGGAGTTTAGTCCATATGATATGGGAGTGGGGTCATCTTTATCTATAATGTTTTCAAAGTAGTCCTCAACTTCCCTCTGAGTCAGATCAGGTCCGTAGAAATTTACTGCGGAACTGAGCACCAGATCGGAGTCTGGGTCCAGGCTAACCTTCTTTGGATCTTTAGTGGGGTCAAAGATAGCATCCAGGGCCTCGGATGACAGTGAAGTACCTGTTTCCTGTAACAGCTGATCCAAATAACTTACTGGAAATTCCGGTTGCAATTTGTTCATGGAGTAATGATGATGAATGCCGCTGCTAAACCATATTCTTTTCAGATAGGTATGGAACTTTTGCCAGTCAGCGGATGATCGATCCCCCTGGTAGTCACGGTAGATTTGCTCCAGCGCTTTACGAATCTCAAGATTATGACGGTAGTTGATATCGTACATTATGTCTCTACCCTCCATACCAGCCTGCACCAGGTAGTAGGTTAACTGTCGCTGTTGCGGGCTGAGCTTCTCCCAACCGGGAATGATGTACCGGTTGATCTGAATATCTGCAAACATTTCAGTTCTCCACTGAAAGCCGGTGGTATCCGCTACCAGTGCTTTAGGCTCTGATTGGGGAGTTGGTGCTTTACAATAGTAAAGTGTGGTAAGAACCAGCAGAAAGATCAGGCTTTTCAATCTGTTCATAAAGATCTTGCTTAATGGATGATTTATTTCTTCAACCCCGAAGTTACAAAATTTAAGAAATTGACTATTATTAGGTAAACCTGTAAGCAAATTTCAAATAACCTGATACCGATGTCTGCATCTGATTTACCATTACACTTTCAGTCTATTACACAGGTGGCAAAACAAATCAGGAGCAAGCAGATTTCCCCGGTTGAACTCACCAGAGCAATTTTGGATCGAATAAGCCAACTCGATCCAAAGCTGAACAGCTATGCTCATCTTACTGCAGACCTGGCATTGGATATGGCTCAGCAGGCCGAACAGGGTATTCAAAAGGGTCAGTACCTGGGACCCTTGCATGGTATCCCTATAGCAGTAAAAGATCTTTGTTTTACCCGTAATATTCCCACCGTAGGAGGGCTGCAGGTGCTTAGCGATTTTATTCCGGATTATGATGCAACGGTAATTACAAAGTTGAAGTCCGCCGGAGCCATACTTCTGGGTAAATTAAATATGACCGAGGGAGCGGTCGGAGGTTATCACCGCAACTTTCCCATACCCAAAAATCCCTGGGATAGTAACCTGTGGACCGGCAATTCCTCCAGCGGTTCCGGGGTAGCGGTATCAGCAGGACTCTGTTTTGGAGCACTGGCATCTGATACCGGAGGGTCCATCAGGTTCCCTGCCATGGCTTGTGGAGTTACCGGGTTAAAGCCCGGGTATGGCATGGTAAGCCGTTACGGAATTCTACCTCTGGCTGAATCACTTGACCACGTGGGTCCCATGACCCGCACCGTGGAGGATGCCGCCATCATGCTGGATGCTATTTCAGGAGCAGATACCAATGATAAAACCACTATAAAACATCAGATACCTAAATCCGTCAGTCAAATCAACAAAAATATTCATGGCGTCCGCATAGGATATGACCCTAAATACGCCTCATCCGGGGTGGACCATAGGTTAGTTAAGGCTGTTGAAACCGCTCTGGAAAAACTCAAAATAATGGGAGCTGATATCATACCGGTTCAGATTCCCTGGTCAGGAGAGGTAAGAGAAATATGGACCACCATTTGTACTTACGAAGCGGTCAGAGCTCATAGCGACTATTTTCCTGCCAGAGCTGCGGAATACGGTGAATTCCTGAACGACTTCCTGGCATCCGGTTTAGAGGTTGATTTGAAGACCTATAAGGAAGCTGTAACCAGAAAAGAAGCGTTTAACAAAAACTTCTTATCAGCCATTAAAGGTGTAGATTTATTGGCCTGCCCCGGAGCAGGAGTGCCCAGTGAAATTCCACCTGACCTGCAATACGGATCCCTGAAAGAAGTCCGTGCCATTTTGAACCCATGCAGCTATTATCAATATAGCATTCCGGCAAATTTTACCGGGTTACCTGCGCTTTCATTTCCTTGCAGCGCATCGGCAACGGGCCCGCCTTATACCTTGCAATTGGTAGCTGGTAACATGGCCACTGCAACGTTGTGTCAGGTAGGATATGCCTACCAGAATGCCACTGATTGGCACCGGCAATTTCCCTCACTATAAATTCCATTCAGCCCAAAGCACGTTATTCACCGGGTTGATTTAATGGCAATAAAAAAGGCGAGTTTAACTCGCCTTTGGGTTGTTGAAAGATCCGCTGTGATTGGCATAACAACGAGATCTTTTACTAAACCGATGGGTGGAATCTCCTGGCGTTCCCTCCAAAAAGATCCATATATAAGATACAAAATTGATTTCATTTTTTCAACAACATAACCCTAAGGTTATTGTAAGCGGTGAACGCTAGCGAAAGGACAAAACAATCGGCTTCAGGAAAGATATACTTTGTGTGACCCAGTGGTGTTCCCTGGCAATAGTATGCGGCAGGTCTTCCTCGAAATCCGACCAGACCTCCAGAGTAGTTGAATAGAACGTTTCATTTTGTGAAAGTCGTTCCAGCAAACCGTGTACATCAATTATTCCCTGCCCTGCCGGACATCCCTTAACGGTAAAACCCATATTGGAGGATACTCTTTCAATCAGTACATCCTTAATATGTAGATTAATGGTATAGGCGGCCAACTGATCCATAGCTTCCGCCATTCCTTCTCCAGCTCCCAGTGAATTGGCGGTATCCAGACAAACAGCCACCCATTCTGGATCCGTTTTTTCCACTATTTGCTTTAATTGACGCGCCTTAAAGCGATCGTGGTTCTCTATTGCCAGTTTGATATTCTTTGCCTTAAGAATTGGAACCAGTTTTTGTATATCGCTGATAATCCGGGACTCACTGGGTGCAAATCCCTGATCATCGATTACCAGTCTCAAAAATGGGGAGTTAAACTGATCAGCTATGTCCAGATACTCCACTAATTTGTCATGATACAACCCCCTGGTTCCAATTTCAACCGGTAAGTTCAAGCTATTACACCTCTGCGACAACTGGCGCCGATTGGCCGGTGAAAGCTGGTGCAGCGATAAATTGTCGGCGATCTGAACCACCTCCGCCCCTGCTTCAAACGCCGTCTCTAAAAAGGAAAAAACGTCCATGGGTGTGGTTGGTGGATAGCCCGGCACGCCTATACTCCAGGCATATGCAAAACTGCCGATACCGAGCTTCATCTTGTCAATACCTGGTAACCAGTAAAAATTAACAGTATCGACATTACCAGCTAATGGTTTTACCGTCCCTGAAAAACCCTCCGCTGGGTCCGTCAGCCGCCAGCTTGGCAGCCCATACTATACCACTTGCGCCCTGTTGTACGTTACGCAGTGCCTGGGGGCCACCCATCTCGGTCCTTACCCAACCCGGGCAAACTGCATTGACCTTTATTCCGGAAGCTTCAAGGTCAGCAGCCAATTGGATGGTCAGCATATTTAACGCCGCCTTAGAGCAGGAGTAGGCCGGAGTTCCCGCGGTCACATCATTAAGGGAACCCGCACCACTGGAGACATTTACGATGCAAGCGTTGTCACTTTTCTTAAGCAGCGGCAATAAACCCACGGCTACCTTCCAGGCACCCAGAAAATTGATGGCCATCGCCTCATTTACGATCTTCCAGTCAGGCTCTGTACTCGTATTTCCCAGGTCATAATGAATTCCCGCATTGTTGACCAACACATCCAATTTACCATGATCCCGGGCAATTGTTTGGTATGCCGCTGATATACTGTCTTCACTGGTAACGTCCAGATCTAAATACGAAACCGGCAAGCCCTCACTGGAAAGAGCTGCTGCTGCCTCCTTACCCGCACTAGTACGGCGAGCTGTAATTATTCCGTGATATCCTGTGTGGACCAGTTGTCTGACAGTTTCCAGCCCCAGGCCCCGGTAGGACCCGGTAACCAGCGCTACTTTCTCATCCATAGATAGGTTACTCTAAATGACTTATTATTTCCTCAGCGAAGGGCTCTACGGAAGATTTGTAATGACCGATGAGATTACCCTCACCATCTATCAAAAATTTATTGAAATTCCATGAAACAGTATTATCGGAAACACCATTTAATTCTTTGTTAGTCAGCCAGTTATATATAGGGTGTTTATCATTACCTTTCACCTTAATTTTTGTGGTCATGGGAAAAGTCACACCGTAATTTTTCTTACAGAAGGTAGCAATGGTTTCTTCAGAGCCCGACTCCTGGAACAGAAATTGATTGCAGGGAAACCCTATTATCACCAGCCGGTCCTGGTAGGTTTCGAATAGCTTTTGCAGGTCTTCATATTGAGGCGTATAGCCACACTTGGAAGCAACATTTACCAGAAGCATTGTTTTACCCTGATAGTCCGACAGATCAATTATCTCATCGCTGTTAAGCGCCTGTATCTGGTATTGATAAATGGAATTATTGGAATCCGGCATAACAAATAAAAAGAACAGGAAAAAGGATATGTACATGGTCACAATTATATATTAACTTCAAAAACTCCGAAAGGTTTTATCCAAAACACTCACATCACACCCAAACTCAAACTCAAACTCAAACTCAAACTCCCACCCGGTCTATCCCCTACCTACGAAAGGCATTTTAGTGGCCATAACCGTTAATGAAAGCACATTGGCCTCTGGTGGCAGGCTGGCCATATATACCACAGCCTGCGCTACATTGCTTACATCCATGGTGGGCTCGGGAGCCATGGATCCGTCTGCTTGTAGCACGCCTCGTTCCATTCTGCTGGCCATGGGGGTAGCAGCATTGCCGATATCAATTTGTCCACAGGCAATATGGTATTTACGACCATCCAGGGCAGTGGATTTGGTCAAACCGGTAATGGCGTGCTTGGTAGCATTGTAAACCACGGCATTGGGCCTGGGAACCTGGGATGAAATCGACCCATTATTGATGATCCTCCCCCCCATTGGCTGCTGGTTTTTCATAATTCTGAACGCTTCCTGGGTACATAGGAAAGGACCGGTCAGATTTACCGCCACTACCCTGTTCCACTCTTCAAGGGTCAGATCTTCCAACAGAATGTTGGCTGTATTGCTACCGGCATTGTTAAACAGCAGATCAAGCCTGCCAAATTTTTCCACGGTTGTCTCAAACAACTGCCGTACTGATTCAGGCTTTGCGACATCAGTGGGGACCAGCAGCAAATCTGTATCATCGCCAATTAGCTGCGCCGTTTCTTCCAGTTTTTCCAGTGTTCTTCCGGCCAGGCTAACTGAAAATCCTGCTTTGGCCAAAGCGATGGCAGTACTTCTTCCCACACCTGATCCCGCTCCTGTAACAATGGCTACTTTGCTATTCATGTCAATTCATGCTCGATAAATGCCTCAATAATGCTTTCCAAGGACGGATCCTGCTGAAAACCCAGTGCCAGAGCTTTTTCCGTGACAAATTCACGGGGAAACGTAAGCACGATACTCTGTAAAAATGCATCCGGCTCCCAGTCGATCAGTTCTGTGGCCTCTTTTCCTGCTACCGCCTCCAGCGCATCGACCATTTGTTTAACGGTAACCGTTATACCTGGCAGGTTTACTACCCGGTTGGATTTGAATGCCTGAGCTGGAATATGTGCGGCGTGAATAAAATTCTCAGTAACCTTTTCCGGTGAATGGATCCAAAGTTTGACCTCCGGAGCTACCGGGCAATTGGCCCTGCGACCCTGAAGCGGCTCCCGGATAATAGAACTTACAAAGGATGTAGTAGCGGCATTGGGTTTACCCGGACGTACGGTAATGGTGGGTAAACGTAAAGACCTGCCATCGATAAATCCCCGGCGGCTATAATCGTTGATCAGCAAATCAACCATTACCTTTTGGGTCCCATATGAACTTTGGGGCGAGGGAGCGGTATCATCTCTGATCAGTTCCGAGAGCTCAATCCCATAGGCAGCACAACTGCTGGCAAAAACCAGGACCGGAGCCCTTTTTATAAAGCGACAGTGTTCCAAAATCTGCATACTGGCCTGCAAATTCACCCTCATACCCAAATCAAAATCTTTCTCAGCTTCACCGCTTACCACCGCTGCCAGATGAAATATCAAATCAGTATGATCACCCAACAGCTCCCTGACGGTCTCCAGATCCGCTACATCACCTTCCAAGATTTCCAGACGAGGATCTTCCGGCAGTCCGGTGGCCTTCACTTTATCGAAAACCACCAACTGATCAAAAGCCTCTAACGGTCGTCCGTTTAATGAGACCAGTCCTCGGTTCAGCAATTTGGTTACCAGCTTCTTACCTATGAAGCCAGCGCCCCCTAATACCACTATACGCATGTTTTATATTTATTTCAGACAAATGGGAAAATCCACGACATGATTAATACTTGTCCCAATCCTACCAGGGAAATAATAGCCAATAAAACGGTCCAGGTGCTAAGTGCTTCCTTTTCCGTGAATCCACTCATTTTTGCAACTACCCAGAATCCACTGTCATTCATCCAGGAAATAAACAGGGCACCAAAACCAATGGATAACAGGATGTACATGGGATGATAGGGCAACTCCACCCCACTGCCAATAATGGCCAGCATAATACTGGCACTGGTAATCATGGAAACGGTACTTGAACCCTGGGCAGTTTTCATAACCGCAGCAATTATCCAGGCCAGCAAGATCAGGGATATATGAAAGTTTTGAGTCACTTCTTCTATTGACAAACCAATACCACTGTGTTTTATCATGGCACCAAAGGCACCACCGGCACTGGTGATCAGGATAATTATACCGGCTATCTCCAGGGGTTTACTTACGTCCTTCCACAACTCCGCTCCCTGTAGGTTCTTTTGCTTCACCCACAAGAATAGGGCTATAGCTGTACCAACCCCCATTGCAATATTCTTATTACCCCAAAAGGCCATCCAGGGGGGTGTTTGGCCAGCGATAACTTCGGTGACCGATGCCAGGCTGATCAGTATAATTGGCGCTGCTACCGGCAATATTGACAGCAGCAGAGAAGGTTGTTTTAGATCATCGGAAGCTCCGTCAAAAGCTACCCGGACCGGTATATCGAATTTTTCATTCATCTTCTTGCTGGCCACCAATACCGCTATGGCGGGTAGTATGCCTGAAGCCAACCCGGCCAGTATGGTTAGACCGAGGTCCAGATTGAGTGTTTCTGCCATAATTAATGGCCCCGGTGTGGGAGGCACCAAACTATGGGTAATCGCACCACCACCGCCAATGGCCATAACGTAAAGCACATAATTTCTTTTGGTTTTAATTGCCAAAGCAATGGCCAGGGGTATTAACAGGAAAAATACGGTATCAAAAAATACCGGTATGGACAGAATAAAACCACTTAACAGTAAAGCTACGGAAGCTTGTTGTTCTCCCAGGGTGCCAATGAGCCAGTTGACAATCTTTTGAGCGGCACCGCTTTCCATCATGGCGGTACCGATAATGGCAGCCAGAGCAATTACCCAGGCAATCTTACCCGCAACATTACCAAATTCCATCATGGGGATCTCCACCGCTTTCACCACATGATGCTGATCACCAGGCAATTCAAAGGAAATCAACCCCACCAGAATAGCGGACAGGATAAGCGCTATAAATGGATGCAAGCGCCAGCGAGAGATCATTACCACCACGGTAATAATTCCCAACAATAAAGTAACAAATGGCCAGTAGGTTGATTGAGTAAGTGCTTCCACGTATAACAGAATTAAGTAATAGCCTGTTTCCAGGCAGACTGCCTTAATATAGTAAAATTAACTCAGGCCTATACTTTCTTGACATTTATAATGGAACCTCATAGCTTTTTCGATGGTCAGCAGACCGGGTTTCAAGCGGGGTTACCCGGATTCAAGGAATAGACTCGGACACCGTAAACTCCAGCATTAAACCCTTTTCATCTGCGTCTGGCACTTCGGAAATCCACACATAATTCCCAGGTTCCAGTGTTGCTCTGAAATAACCTGTTTCTCCGGAAGCCAATTCATTAATACCGCCCAGAAATTTCCCGGCAGGAGCCGGAGTTTGCAGTCCGGAAGGTTGCCGCCAGTCCATCCACGCTACTATTTCTTCCAAATCTGAATCATCTGACAACTTTATCAAATGCACATCCTGCTGCACAAAATTTTCATGTACTTTTTGATCTGGAAAACTTATAGCTACCACATGGTCACCGGCGGATATTTCACTATCCATAGTGATACCGTTTGCTGAAGAGACAGTTAGCGTTAAGCTGGGAACCGGTTCGGTTGCCTGGTTATCCTCATCCGTAACCTTGAACAAGTGAACCATACCAGGTTGAGTTGGAGATGAAT
>JAUIKU010000111.1 GCA_030430675.1 Bacteroidia bacterium
TACGGTTATGGCTGGCAGCGGTAGTGACGAGTTTATCTACCGATTCCGTGGCAATCTGGACTGCCGTTCGAAATCCGAAAGTAAAATCGGTGGCCGAGAGGTCATTGTCAATGGTCTTTGGTACTCCAATAATGTTAACACCCATTTCAAAAAGTCGCTGGCTTATTTTCTGAGATCCATCACCACCAATACTGATTATGGCATCGATAGAAAGCTCTTTGATCCTTTCCAGCAATTCCCGGGAGCGATCCATCGTGGTCCAGCTACCGTCGTAGTTTTTTACCGGCCAGGCGAAAGGTCCTCCTTTATTGGTAGTTCCGATAATGGTACCTCCGCGAACATGAATTCCGGCTACCGCGTATTCATTGAGAATTACTATCTCCATGGGATCCCGTAAGATGCCGTTATATGACTCGATGCTGCCGACAACTTCCCAGTCCCGTTCCTGTGATGCCCTTTTGACAATAGCGCGTATCACTGCGTTTAACCCGGGGCAGTCCCCGCCACCTGTTACTACCAAAACTTTCGGCATATGTTTGAACTTTTTTAAATATTGTACTGAAACAAACTAAAAATAAAGATATTCTTTAACATTGATAGCACATTCGTATCTAACTTGAATAAATAGTTAATTGTTTATGACTCCTACCAAACTTCCACAGACGGGAGCGTATCCCGAGTTTTACAAACCGTATATTACAGCGCTGGATAGTGATAACCTGCTGGATACACTCGACCAGGTGCACCTGGCTTCTATCGGTATCTTTCGGGCTTACCCTGAGAGTAAATGGGAGTATCGATACGCACCGGGTAAGTGGAATGTCAAGGAACTGTTGGGACACCTGATTGACGCGGAACGAATCTTCTGTACCAGAGCCCTGCGGTTTGCCAGACTCGATAAGACCGAATTACCCGGATTTGACCAGAATGCCTATGTTCCCGAATCCAACGTGGCACATCGATCGGTTCCCGACCTGCTGGATGAGTGGACATTATTGCGAAAGGCTACCGTAAAAATGTTTGCAAACCTCACCCCTGAAATGCTGCAAAGAGAAGGTATCGCCAGTGGCTGGCCTATCACAGTTATGGCTCTGGGATTCGTAATTGCCGGACATGAAAAACACCACCAGAATATTTTTCAGGAAAGGTATCTTTGACCTCCGGAACAAAAATTCAGCTTAATTACAGACTAAAGCAGGATGATCAAAGCTATATTCTGCTTTGGTAGGTATAAAGCTGATGGTATCTGCCCTGCTTTGTCAACAGTTCCTCATGCGTCCCCCGCTCCGCTATTTGACCTTTCTCAATCACTAATATCTGATGAGCCTGTCTGATGGTGCTCAACCGGTGAGCAATTACAAATGTGGTGCGTCCTTCCATCAAACTGGAGAGGCTTTGTTGAATGTAGGATTCGCTTTCGGTGTCCAGGCTCGAAGTGGCCTCATCCAGGATCAGCACCCTGGGATCGGCCAGGATAGCTCTGGCAATGGCTATTCTTTGTCGCTGGCCTCCGCTTAGTTTAACTCCTCTCTCTCCGATCAACGTATCCAGGCCATTTTCAAATCGATGGGCAAATTCACTGACATAGGCTGCTTCTACCGCCTGATTGAGATGCTCCTCCGAGGCGTCGGGCCGGGGAAAGAGTATATTTTCCCTGATGCTGCCCTCAAATAAAAAATCATCCTGCAGTACCACCCCCAGTTGCTTGCGATAGCTTTCCAAAGTGACGGTGCTCAAGTCAATCCCATCGACGGTAATGGTGCCTTTGCCGGGGTCCAGGTAGGAGGCGGCCAAGCCGGCAATGGTGGTCTTGCCGGATCCTGAGCTGCCCACCAGTGCCGTAATAGAACCGGCTGGGGCGGTGAAACTAATGTTGTGAATCACTTCCTTATCCTCCTGGTAGGCAAACGACACTTCCCTGAATTCAATGTGGCCGGTGATCTTGCCTAGCAAACGATCCCTGTGAACGCTGTCATCTTCCCTGGAAAGGTTTAGTATTTCCTCGGTGCGGTCAAGACCGGCCAGCGCTTCGGTAATCTGGCTGCCGATATTGCTCATTTGTACAATAGGTGCTACCATAAATCCCAGGTACAAAGTGAAGGCGAAAAAATCGCCAACGGTCATTTCTCCTGCCACAATTTTATGTCCACCTACTCCCATAATAGTTATACTGGCAATACCCAGTAGCAGGGTGGCGGAACTGGTCACCAGACTGGTGGAGGTCAGTGACTTTTTAACATTGTTAAATAACCTCATTACACCATCATGGAAAACATCTACCTCCTGGGGTTCGGCATGAAACCCCTTTATTACCCTGATCCCACCCAGTGACTCGGTAAGCCGGCCGGTTACCTCCGCATTGATCACGCTTCGTTTCCTGAAAATTGGTCTGATATATGAAAATGCCTTAAGCGAAATTACCGCAAAAATTATCATGGGAATTATGGCATACAGGGTCATCTCTGCATTGATTCGCAGTAAAATTATCAGGGCTACAATAGAAGTAAGAATACCCCCGAAAAGTTGTACCAGGCCGGTTCCCACCAGATTACGAACCCCTTCAACATCTCTCATAATACGGGAAACCAGTTCTCCTGACTTGTGATTATCAAAAAACTTCACCGGTAAGTGGATCACCTGTTGTTGCACCCGGGCCCGAAGCTGGGCGATCAGATGTTGTGCTTCCACACTGAGGAGTTTGGTCAGAAAAAATGATGTGGTGGCCTGAACGGTTACTGCAATTCCCACGGCCAGTAAAATAATGTAGAGTAACTCCATGTTACCCTCATTGATTACATTATCTATCAAATACTTAGTGGAGCCGGGAAGGACCAAACCCGCCAGCCGGTTAATGATGATAAGCACCAGGCCCAGTAATAACAGCCATTTTCTGGGCCAGATAATATCCTGGAATACATATCCGAATGAGGCGAGTTTCTTTTTTTGTGGTTTATTCGAGCTCATCTGCTACCATCAGTGTTTTGAATCCCGCTGAGATTTGATCTTTTATGATCAATTCCTGAGCTAATTGATGCAATTTAACTCTTGCATTGGAACCCTTTAAGCATTGATTGATCCGGGGTTCTTTTTTCCATTCACTAATGGCTTCAAGCGTAGGGAACTTGTCCATTGAAGCAATCCGGGCCAGACTGCTGCCGGTTAAGACTTCCGATCGCTTTATGGAATCGGGAAGCCCATCCACCCCTAATCCCAGTGTTTTCCCTGGCTTAGGCAATTTGAACAAAGCATCTCCGGTGGCTCGTACATACCAACTTCCTCCCATACGTCCTACCAGATCAAGATTTTCTGTTAATAATTCACCATCCTGGTCAAGGTATTTTTCATGTACGTGAATTAGCACTACTTTGGCGATTACCAGGTTTCCGGCTCCCGCCTGGTTTCCCAGAGGGATTACCCGGTCGATAATGCATTCGAAGGCCACCGGCGATTCACCTACCCTGGGTGGGATTACTTGCTCGGACCTGACTTGTGTTAAGCCCGATTTTATAAATTCATTCACCTCTCTGGGGTATTCACTGCTGGCCAGGGACACCTGTTCGATAATAGTGTGATTAACCACATTTACCACTACTTCAGATACCTCGTTGACGTTCTCATAGGTATGCTTTACGGTGTTATCGGTACCTCTGCGGGCTGGAGAAAAAATCATCACCGGGGGATTGGCAGAAAAAACATTGAAATAGCTAAAAGGACTGAGATTGATCTGCCCTTGTTTATTAACTGAACTCACCAGGGCAATAGGTCTGGGAGCCACTGCAGCCAGCAGATAACCATGCAGTTGCCGGAGACTTAAGCTTGTTGGGTCGATTGAAATAGTATTGTTCATTGAACTGCTGGTAACACCCTGCTATGTACCTTTCCAAATCCCACCTGGTAACCGGGTTTCCCGCTAAATCCTGTCATGGTAACTAAATCGTAATCGTCGATAAAGGTGCGTTGAGTTCCGTCTGTTAAAGTTATTGGCCGGGTACCGCCCCAGCTGAGTTCCAGCATTGACCCATAGCTGCCCGGGTCGGGGCCGCTAATGGTCCCTGATGCCATAAGATCTCCAATTCTTACATTACAACCATTTACGGTATGATGTGCCAATTGTTGGGCCATGTTCCAGTACATGTGTTTGAAATTTGACTGGCATACGGCACTCTCAATGCCATCACTGGTGGTTATGGAGACCTCCAGATTGATATCAAAGTTCCGAGGCCCCTGGTACTGAAGATAAGGTAAAACCGGGGGATCCTGTGCAGGACCGTTGACCCTAAAAGGTTCCAGGGACTCCAACGTTACTACCCAGGGTGAAACTGAAGATGCGAAATTTTTGCCTAAGAAGGGTCCCAGAGGCACGTACTCCCATTTTTGAATATCCCGGGCTGACCAGTCGTTGAATAACAGCATTCCAAATATGTACTCCTCAGCCTGATCCAGTGGTATTGACTGACCCAATCGATTTTCCTTACCCACTACAAATGCCATTTCAAGTTCAAAATCCAATCTTTCACTGGCCTTGAACACAGGTTGGCTGGAACCCACGGGCATTACCTGTCCCATGGGCCGGTGAATCGGAATGCCGCTTACTACTATAGAGGAACTTCGACCGTGATAACCTACCGGGAGATGTTTCCAGTTGGGAAGTAAGGCGTTGTCAGGATCCCTGAACATTTTACCCACATTGGTGGCATGTTCCAGGCTGCTATAGAAATCAGTATAATCACCTATTTCCAGGGGCAAATGAAGGGTGGCTTCGCTTTGATCGACCAATAAATGGGGATAGTTTCTGAGCTGTGACTCCTGATCGGAAAGCCATTTCTGTACCATGATCCGCACCTGGTTGGTTTGCTTTTTACCGAGGCCGATGAATTGGTTCAGCGTATCCTGAAGAAAAATTTCATCCGGAATTTGCAGCGTTTTGAAATAACCCAGGCTTGCTACCCCTGCCAGGTCAAGTATTTTATCACCGATGGCAATACCCAGCCTTTTGGGATTGTTGCCTACCGAAAAAATCCCGAAAGGCAAATTGTATATGCTAAAATGAGTGTGGTCGGGAAGGGGAACCCAGCAATGTTTTTCCTCCATATTACACAATCCAGGATCTGTAGTACTTCCCATCATCAATACTCATGGCGTATTCTGTGAGCATCATAGGTTTAAAGGTGTCTACCATAACCGCTAATTCTTTGGTCTCTTTTTGTCCTATACTGCGTTCATAGGCACCGGGATGGGGTCCATGCGGAATTCCGCCGGGATGCAAAGTGATATGGCCTTTTTCAATATTGTTTCTACTCATGAAATCTCCGTCAACATAATAAATTATTTCATCAGAGTCGATGTTTGAGTGATTATAAGGTGCTGGTATCGCCTGTGGATGGTAGTCGAACAGCCTGGGACAAAATGAACAGACTACAAAGGCGGAGGTTTCGAACGTCTGGTGCACCGGGGGAGGTTGATGAATCCTTCCTGTTATAGGCTCAAAATTATATATTGAAAAGCCATAGGGAAAATTGTAGCCGTCCCAGCCAACCACGTCAAAGGGGTGGGTGCCATATACCAGCTCGTGTAGGCTTCCTTGTTTTTTTATTTTCATCAGAAACTCACCGGTCTCATGACTGGTTTGCAGGTTAGCAGGTAATTTATAGTCACGTTCGCAGTAGGGCGCATGTTCAAGCAACTGTCCGAACCAATTCCGGTATCGTTTAGGAGTATATATAGGATGAAATGACTCCAGGTAGAGCAGACGGTTTTCAGCATTGTCGAAATCGATCTGATAAATCATTCCCCGGGGGATGATCAGATAATCCCCTGGTTCAAACCGGATATTACCCAGCAGCGTCCTCAGTAACCCCGTTCCGGTATGGATAAACAGAAGTTCGTCCGCATCTGCATTTTTATAGAAGTAATCTTTGATTGATTTTCTGGGAGCTGCCAGTCCCAAGTGAACATCCGAATTTACCAATAGCGGTCGTCGACTTTCCAGATAATCATCCATTTCCGGTACTTCAAACCCCTTCAATAACCTGGCAGTCATATTCTTTGGTTCAACAATTGGCGGAGAAACATCCCTGGAACTTACAACCTGTCGCACCTGGGTGGGTGGGTGAACATGATAGAGAAGCGATGACATACCCTCGAATCCGATGGTTCCGAAAAGCTGTTCATGGTAAAGATTGCCATCGGGCTGTTTAAAGATGGTATGACGCTTTGGAGGAATCTCTCCCAGGGAATGGTAGATGGGCATAACTGTGTTGCTTGGTTATCTTAAAGATACCAAAAATCTATAATCTTGAGATCCGATCTTTAAGCACAAGATGTGCAGTAGGCAGTCTTTCGGTAGGCAGTTCGCAGTAGGTAACTTAATGGTTCGCGGTAGGCAGTATGCGCAAAACGCTTCATTCCAAGCGAAAGCTACCAGAACACAATCCCGACGCATCCATTTACCTGTATTTTCTCGTCCAGTTGACTAAAGCAGAAACTTAAAGCGATGGAACTCCGAAAATATCTTGATAAAAGCCGAAATATGATGATGGTAAGCCTTCCGGCCATGCATACCAATGGCAAGGCTATGAAAGGATATTCTATTCCCCTGGTATTTTATATGTACTGGAATTAATGTGCTTTCAAATGCTTAATCACTGTCGGCGTAAAACGTACCAGGAATTAACTTTCCCCCCGTCAACTGCTAGCTGCAGCCTGCAGACTGCCTCCTGCAAACTAAAGCCTACTGCCTACTGACCGACTGCAAACTGCCGACTGCAGCTAGTAGCACAGCCTCAAAAGTCTTTTCATCCAGGGTTTAATGGAATCCATATACTTATTCATTACCAGGGTTTTATTTACCCTGCTTCCAGTGGGATAGGGGTATATCTTGTTGAACAAACTTCTAATGCCCAGCCTGGCTGAGCTTGCCAGGACCAACTCCTGGATCATCTCCCCGGCATTTGGAGCGATCATGCTTCCTCCCAATAACCTGGAGTTGGCCCAGGGTAGTTTGTTATGGGAAACAAACAGAATAAGTTTACCATAGGTGTAGTCACCGGTAATGGCACGATCATCTTCATCGAAGTCCAGTACCAACCTGCGGTACCTGTGCCCTTTTTCTTTTAGTTGAATTTCTGTATGGCCAAAAGTAGCTATCTCAGGATCGGTAAAAGTCACCCAGCTAAAATGGTCATATTTAATCTTCTTCTTAAAAGGGGTAAACAAGTTTCTTATCATGGTCGTGGCCTGTAATTCCGCCGCATGGGAAAATTGTGGCCCACCAGTTACATCTCCGATAGCCAGAATATTTTTGTTGCTGGTGCGTAAATACCGGTCCAGCACTGGTGCCCCGGATTCCTTTAAAATGATCCCGGCAGCTTCCGGGTCTAAATTCCGGCAATTAATGTCTCGTCCGATTCCAACTAACAGGGCATCAAAGTGCATTTCCGCCACCCCATCTTCTCCGACCAGCACTGCAGTGTTTTCGTCTTTGAATCGTTCTATCCGGCAGTTCAAGTAGAACTCGATTCCTTGTGATTCTAACTGTTGGAACAATATGTCGGAGATTTCCCTGTCTTCTTTGACCAATATTCGGTCACTAATTTCCACCACAATTACTCTGCTGCCAATCCTGTTAAAGGCTTGTCCAAGTTCCATGTTGATGGGTCCTGCTCCAACCAATAATATGGTGGCAGGGATTTCAGCCAGTTCCCAGATATTTTCATTGTCGTAATAGTTTACCAATTCAACTCCAGGGACATTCAGTTTCAGGGGCTTGGACCCGGTGGCAAGAGTGATTTTTTTAGCCTGATAGTGATTTCCCGCAACAGTAACCTGGTTTTTACCGCTGAAATATGCCTGGCCTAATACCACGTCCAACCCCATGTTTCTAAAATAATGGGCGTTTTCGTGAGTGCGAATTTTTTCCTGGGCCGCAGTTACATATTCCCTTATGCTTTTCATTGATGGCTGCCCCTGATACCACATTCCAAACCGGGAAGCAGCGCGAGCTTTTGCTATGGTCCTTGTGGCGTGAAGGAAGGCCTTACTGGGAACACATCCGTTGTTAAGGCATTCCCCTCCAATTGATTGATCCGTTTTATCAATCAGTAGTACCTTCAGTCCCAACTGATGCAGACCCAAGGCCATACTCAACCCGCCGGATCCGGCACCAATTACGATCATATCGTAGCCCTTTTCCACAGTGAAAGTTAAACATTAACTGTTTACATGACCTGGTTAAATTTTTTTTCTCTGAATTACAGTTGATTATAGCTTATATGCTGATTTATACTTGTATTCAACATTTATGCATTTCAGCGTTGGAATGATGCCGTTGAAAATAAACGAGAACTTCGTATTTTGATCTCCGTTTTCAACTACCAACCTTGACAAATCTATTGATTCCGAGTTTATCGAAGTTTTTCAGGACCTCCATGCTTCAACAGGCAGTGAAGTGTTCCAGTATTGGAGTGGCCTTGCTGATGGTATATTCTTGTGGTGGTCCCCAGTTACCTCCTGCCGATCCCGATAATGGTGGCCTGGTACTTCCCGATGGGTTCCAGGCATTGGTAGTTGCCGATAGCATCTCGGGAACTGCCCGTGAGATTACAGTATCTGAAGACGGAAACATTTATGTAAAAACCCGGAGGTCTAATAAGGGAAATGTGGCGGCAGTTAAAGACCAGGACGGCGATGGAAAAGCCGATATTGTACAATATTTTGCCAGCGTTGAAAACCAGAGAAAATGGAGTCTGCAGGCCGGTGTGGAAATCTACAATGGATACCTGTACTTTAGTACGGATCTGATAGTTTACCGGGTAAAGCTAAACCCAGGGACACTGGTACCAGATGGGGAATTGGAAGTGATTGTTATAGATGATCACGAGCATGGTGGACATGAGCATATCGCGAAGCCTTTTTCATTTGATAACCAAGGCAATCTCTATGTGCCATTCGGGGCACCCAGTAATGCCTGTCAGGACCCTAAGCGTACCCCGGGGGTACCGGGTATGGATCCCTGTCCCCAGTTGGAAGATCACGGTGGCATATGGAGGTTCGATGCCAATAAGCCAAACCAAACACAAAAAGACGGATACCGGTATGCTACCGGAATTAGAAGTGTGGTGGCTATGGACTGGAACCCGGTCGATGAGTCTCTTTACATTGTTATCCATGGCCGTGATGACCTATTCAGGCTATTTCCGGAAATATTTGATGCATGGAAGAGTGCGCTACTACCTTCCGAGGAGTTCGTGAAGGTAACTGAAGGGGCAAATTTCGGATGGCCCTATTGCTACTACGATCAACTGGTGGGTAAAAAAGTACTGGCACCGGAGTACGGGGGCGACGGAGTTCAAATTGGCCGTTGCGATCAGTACGACCAGCCAATAATTGGGTTTTCCGGTCACTGGGCACCTAACGGGATTTACTTTTATCAGGGAGATCAGTTTCCGGAACGCTACAAGCATGGAGCTTTCATCGCTTTTCATGGGTCAACCAACAGGGCTCCTTATCCCCAATCCGGCTACTTTATCGCTTTTGTTCCCTTTGTAGATGGAGAGATGTCTTCTGAATGGGAGGTTTTTGCCGATGGGTTTGCTCAGGTGGATCCCATAGTCAGCGTGAGAGATGCGGTTTATCGGCCGATGGGGATTGCGATGGGTCCGGATGGGTCACTATATGTTAGTGAAACCAACGAAGGAAAAATATGGCGTATTATGTTTACGGGGGACAAAAATACCTTCGGGAGCAAACAGCTGGAAGCTATGGAAGAAAGAAAGTCCCTGTCCCATATCAGGGATCCTCACCCGGAAAATGATAATATCCAGGAAGAATTTACCGGTAAAGGCCAGGAAATATATCAATGGTATTGCGGCGCTTGCCATCAAAGGGACGGAAAAGGAGATAGCGGACGGTTTCCCCCGTTAGCCGGTGTGGATTGGGTGACAGGTGATGAGAAGAGATTAATAGGGGTGGTACTTAATGGGCTTGAGGGGGCTATCGAGGTCAACGGTGTCACTTATAACAGTGCTATGCCTCAGCATAGCTTCCTGACCGACCAGCAGGTAGCAGATGTTCTTACCTACATTCGATCTAATTTTGGCAACGATGCGTCTGCCATTACCGCGGAACAGGTAGCTGAGGTACGTAATTTAACCCCGCAACCTTAGTTGATGGCTGCATGGATTTCCCTATATTGTCGGTTTGTTACCTATCTGTTTAATATGAAAATCAAGATTGCCACTTTAATTATAGCTATTGGTGTTTGCGCATGTAATAATCAGACCACAAAAGAGACGGTTCAGCAGGTTTCCGACTCGGTTGATGCGGTTGCGGAACAGCAAACGGAAGACTTGACAGATCCCGGTCTTTTTACCGGTGGAATTGAGGGGCCGGCGGTGTCATCTTCCGGTGATTTGTACGTAGTGAATTTTGATGTAGAAGGTACCATTGGAAAAGTGACACCAGATGGAACGGCTTCTCTATTTGTCACACTCCCCGAAGGTAGTATTGGAAATGGCATTAGGTTTTTGAGCAATGGTAATATGCTGGTGGCGGATTATAAAGCCCACAATGTGCTGATGATAGACATGTCGGACCAGTCCATAAATGTATGGGCGCATGAACCTTCCATGAACCAGCCCAATGATATCGCCATTACCAGCCAGGATGTGGTCTTTGCCAGTGATCCCAATTGGAAAGCATCAACCGGTAACTTGTGGAGAATAACCCCTGATGGAACAACCACACTGCTGGAATCTGATATGGGTACCACCAATGGGATTGAGGTTAGTCCGGATGAAACCAAATTATATGTAAATGAAAGTGTTCAGCGGAATGTTTGGGTATATGACTTGACGGAAAGTGGTGACATTTCCAATAAACAACTGCTGATCAAATTTGAAGATTTTGGCATGGACGGGATGCGCTGTGATGTAGCTGGTAATTTGTATATTACCAGGCATGGAAAGGGAACGGTGGCTATTATCTCGCCGGAGGGGGAGCTACTAAGAGAAATTGAGACCAAAGGTAAAAAACCTTCCAATATTGCCTTTGGAGGTCCCGATGGTCGTACCTGTTATGTCACGCTGCAGGACCGGGGTTGCGTTGAAACCTTTAGAGCAGATTTGCCGGGAAGAGCGTTTGGTAAGTTTTGAGTTTGAGTTTGAGTTTTGAATAATAAATTATGAGAGCGTATTTTAAAATTTTCAGTATAGTAGTTGCTATGCTTGTGGGAGCATCGTGGGCCTGGGCTCAGGATTATGATCTGATCATCAAGAACGGTCATATGATCGATCCTAAAAACGGGATCGACGGTTCCATGGATATAGCGGTCAAAGATGGTGTTATTGCCAGGGTTGCTTCCAAAATCAATGCCACCGCTAAAATAGAGGTGGACGCCAAAGGAAGATACGTGACTCCCGGTATATTGGACATCCATACACACAATTTTCACGGTAACCTGGGCACCTATCTGGCCAATGGGTTTGCCAGTGTCCAACCGGATGGCTTTACCTTTAAAGCCGGGGTAACCACAGTGGTTGATGTGGGAAGTAGCGGATGGCGCAACTTTGAACAGTTCAAGCAGCAAACTATTGATAAATCCAAGACCAGGGTGCTGGCTTTTCTCAATATTGTGGGTACCGGAATGAAAGGCGGCGCCTGGGAACAGGACATGAGTGACATGGATGCCAAACTCACTGCTGCTACCGCTAAAAGGTTTCCGGGATTAGTGGTAGGAGTTAAAGTAGCACACTATTCGGGACCCGAATGGGATCCGGTGGAGCGAGGAGTTGAGGCCGGTACCTTGGCTGATATTCCCGTTATGATAGATTTTGGTGGGGTTGAACCGGAGTTATCACTGGAAGAACTGTTGATGGAAAAATTAAGACCCGGTGATATTTTTACCCATACTTTCGGACATGTAAGAGGACGGATCCCCATTGTAAATGACCAGGGGAAGTTGGAGCCCTATGTGAAACAGGCTCAAGAACGAGGCATTATTTTTGATGTTGGACATGGTGGTGGCAGTTTCAGGTTCGATCAGGCGGTGCCCGCAATGGAAGAGGGGTTCAGGCCAAATACCATCAGTACCGATCTTCACACCGGCAGCATGAATGGTGGTATGAAGGACCAGTCCAACGTGATGTCGAAATTTCTTAATTTGGGCATGAACCTGCAACAAGTGATAGAAGCTTCTACCTGGAAATCAGCCCAGGTAATAAAGCGTACCGATCTGGGTCATCTTTCGGAAGGTGCGGTGGCGGATATTGCCGTGTTCTCGGTTGAGGAGGGAGACTTTGGGTTTATTGATGTACAGAGGAAGAGAATGAATGGAAATAAAAAACTATCGTGCGAATTGACCGTGAGGGAAGGAGCAGTTGTTTACGACCTGAACGGTATAAGTAGCCCACTATGGAATGAATAGCCTATGAAGTCAATTTACAAGTACACGTTTTGGGGAGCGGCCGTTTCCTTAATCCTTATCCTGGTGTTTTGGGTCCAGGGTAACTTATCACTGGTTGGCCCATTTGTAATACTCTTTTTTCTTTTGTTGTCGCTGGGGTTCAGGGGGCATAGTTTCCTGAAAGGATTATCCTTCACCGTACTCATTTTTGCTTCGGTTTCTGCTGCTATGTTTTATCCCGGTTTTTTTCTAAAACAGGGAAACTTCGAAACCAGGGTGTTGATTGTTCCTCTTTTACAGATTATCATGTTTGGGATGGGAACTACCATGAGTATCAAAGACTTTGCCGGGGTAATTAAAATGCCAAAAGGGGTACTGGTAGGGCTTATTTGTCAGTTTTCCATTATGCCGCTGGTTGGGTTTTCCGTTGCCGCCATGTTCGGGTTTCCTCCTGAAATTGCCGCGGGTGTGGTATTGATAGGATCTTCTCCCAGTGGTTTGGCGTCCAATGTAATGACCTATCTGGCCAAAGCTAATCTGGCGCTGTCTGTTACCCTGACAGCGGTGGCCACTATGTTGGCCCCCATAATGACCCCGATGTTAATGAAGCTCTTTGCCGGGCAACTGGTGCCAATCAACTTCATTGATATGATGTTGAATATAATTGAGATGGTAATTGTACCCATCGTTGCAGGATTGGCGTTTAACCACTTCTTTCACGGCAAAATTCCATGGCTGGATAAAGCTATGCCTATTTTATCGATGGCGGGGATTGCAATTATTATTACCATTATTACAGCTCTGGGCAGGGATAACCTGCTGGAAATTGGTGCGGCACTGATCGTAGCCGCGGTAATTCACAATATGCTGGGTTATTTCTTTGGCTATTGGGGATGCAGGGTACTAAAACTTCCCGAAAGAGATTGCAGGACCATTGCGCTGGAGGTGGGCATGCAAAATGGCGGCCTGGCCAGTGCATTGGCGGAAAAAATGGGAATGGCAGCTACCGCAGGACTGGCACCTGCCATCTTCGGCCCCTGGATGAACATCTCAGGGTCTTCCCTGGCTACCTGGTGGGGTGAAAGACCCCCTGAACCGGAGCCTGAAGAATTATCAACTGTTATTGAACAAGAATCATAGACTAAACAAATGAAGAGTAATACTTATAAATTTATTATCGCAGTTATATGCCTGCTATTGGTAGCGCCGGTTTATAGCCAGACCATTAGCAGGGACCAAATGATCTTTTATACCTCGCAATGGGAAGGGGAACGATTTCCGGACGGACGGCCCAAGGTGCCCGATGAAATTCTGACTCGAATGAAAAACGTATCCATCGAGGAGGCCTGGGGGGTATTGAGAGGAGAGGGTTATCACAACCAATTTGAGGGAGGATGGAAAATACTGCACCCGGATCAGCCGGTAGTGGGAAGGGCCCTGACCGCATTGTATATGCCTAACCGCCCTGATGTTAATGACCCGATTAAGGACAAAGGTAAGAGCGATGGCCGCATCGGAAGTCCCAACAGCTGGCCAATTGACGCTTTGTCGATGGGAGATGTTTACGTTGCCGATGGTTTTGGCAAGATAGTGGACGGGACATTGATCGGTGACAACCTGGGTAATTCCATTTACGCCAAATCCGGGAATGGCGTGGTATTCAATGCCAGTTCCAGGGATATGGATGGACTGAAGTTGATTGATGGGTTTAATGCCTTTGTAAGGGATTGGCACCCTTCATTCCTGACAGAAGTAATGCTTGCCGGATTAAACGTGCCAATCAGGATGGGTGCTGCCACGGTATTACCCGGTGATGTGGTACTGGCAAAGGCTGAAGGAGTGATTTTTATTCCTGCACATCTGGCCGAAAAAGTAGTTACTACTGCGGAACTGGTGATGCTTCGGGATCGTTTTGGTCATCAGAGACTTAAAGAAGGTAAGTATTCACCGGGTCAGATAGATACCAGGTGGTCTGATGAGATTGAAAAAGACTTTTCTCAATGGCTTAATGATCACCAGGATGAACTTCCGGTGGCCAAAGAGCAAATTCAGGAAATATTAAAAAATAGAACTTGGTAATAACTAGCATTCTAATATCAGTATCATGAAAAAAAATAAAAAAAGCACTAGAAGAAAGATGGTAAAAACCATGGTAGCGGGAGCAGCGGCTATGGGTACCGGAGTAGCGGTCAAAGCATCAAACGCAAAGCCTGCCAGTTCCAAGGAGGTAGTAGGTGAGGTTGTGATGGACCAACAGGTGCCGCTTTTTTCCGGTGCGGTCAAACACGGAAATACTTTGTATATTGCAGGTAAGGGCGCTCACTTCGACGGTGATATTACCGCCCATACCAAGCACGTCCTTGATGAGCTCCAAAAAGCCCTGGAAGCCAATGGTTCCTCCATGGATAAAGTGCTTAAGGTGAATGTTTACCTACACGATTTGGCGGATTATAAAGCCATGAACGAAGCTTACCGCGGCAGATTTGGAGATAACCCTCCGGTGCGGACCACAGTGGCTACTTATGGCGGGGTACCAGGTGACAGCCTGGTTGAAATTGATTGTATTGCAGCGTTGGATTAAAAATATATTAACATGATTACCAGGAGAAGATTATTGAAAAGCTTATCGGGTTTACCGGTAGTTGGTGGGTTATTCGGAACCGGCTTCATTTCAGCCGGCAGCAGTCCGGGCAGCGCCTTGTATCGTGACTATTTTAAGGAACTGGGGGTTAGAACCTTTATTAATGCCGCCGGCACTTATACCTCTATGACCGGCTGTCTAATGCCGGAGGAGGTTACCGATGCCATTAAATATGCCACCGGCGATTACGTAAACCTCGATGATTTGCAGGACAAGGTAGGAGAACGAATAGCAGAATTGCTTCATTGCGAATATGCAACGGTAACTGCTGGTTGTTTCTCAGCTATTACGCTGGGTACAGCCGGGGTATTATCGGGAATGGATAATAAAAAAGTGGTGCAAATTCCGGATTTAACAGGGATGAAAAATGAAGTCATCCTGCAGAAATCACACGAAATCGGTTACGCTCATGCCATCAGGAATACCGGAGCAAAGCTGGTGATAGTAGAGACACGCGCGGAGTTGGATAAGGCAATTAACAAAAACACCGCGATGCTATGGTTTCTTAATTATGCCAATCCCCAAGGTGAAATCAAATACCAGGAATGGGTGGAAGTGGGTAAGAAGCATGGGATTCCCACCTTTATCGACTGTGCAGCAGATGTTCCTCCAAAGGAGAATCTTTGGAAGTTTACTGAGATGGGTTTTGACCTGGTAGCATTTTCCGGTGGAAAAGGACTTAGGGGACCACAAAGTGCTGGATTATTACTGGGTAAAAAAGAACTGATCAAAGCAGCCCGACTACATGCGCCCCCCCGCGGTAATACTGTGGGACGCGGAATGAAAGTAAACAAGGAAGAGATTCTGGGGATGCTGGTCGCTCTGGAACTATTTCTAAATAAAGATCACCAGGCCGAATGGAAAATGTGGGAAAGCCAAATCCAGATGATCAATGACGCGGCAGCTTCAGTAGAAGGTGTTACTACGGAGATCCACGTACCGGAGATTGCTAACCATGTACCGTCACTGAAGATCAGCTGGGATGAGAAGGATGTAAAGATTAGCGGTGGTGACGCTCGCACCAAATTAAGGGAAGGCCATCCATCTATACAGGTGATGGGCGGTGACGACAATCTGGCAATTACCACCTGGATGATGCAACCCGGTCAGGAAAGAATAGTGGCTCGCAGGGTTAAGGAGGTATTGCAGGAAGCCGCTTCTTAAGTTACGGGTTACAAGTTGTAAGCGTTATTCACTAAGCATAAGATGGTGCTCCAATAGCGCCTGAACCTGTGTTTGCGTTTCCTTTTGGAAGTGATACTAGCTGACCTTATCATTTTCAGCAGGTCATAGGAACGTTATAATTTATAACTCCTGCAACAAAATCTCTCTCCACCTCACTTTGATGCCTCCGCCGCTGTGAATCTGGAGCGCAATTTGACCCTGTGCTTCCCCTATTTTTTCATCCTCCAGCTCAATCATTTGTTGTCCGTTTAACCAGGTGGTTACTTTGCCGCCAACTACCAAGATACGCATGGTATTCCAGTCACCCATTTTCAGTGCGGCATCTTTTTCAGGATCCGGTTTGATCAACCATCCACGGCCATAAGATTCGTATATTCCACCGGTATCGTGACCAGGAGGGGCCACTTCCGCCTGCCAACCGGAAATCTTGGTTCCTTCCAGTGAGGAGCGAAAGAATACTCCGCTATTGCCATCCGCTTCTTGTTTGAACTGAAGGGTCAGGTCGAAATCCTTAAATGACTTATCAGTTGCAAGGTATCCATACTCTGCATCAGGTCCGCTTTCACAGACAATATTCCCATCTTCTACGTACCACTTCTCGGTGCCGTGAATGGCCCACCCACCGAGATCCTTTCCATTGAAAAGGGCCGTTGCCGGC
>JAUIKU010000347.1 GCA_030430675.1 Bacteroidia bacterium
CGCGGCATAGGATCCAACAGGCAGGAAATGACTACAGTGATTTCCAAGCGGATAGTGGATTAATACCTTTTCAATTACCTGTTATTACCACTCACTTATTTGTAATTTGCAGTAACAATTGTTTAAACTGTCAATAATGATTTCAGACCAACGACGTTTTCAGCAGGTCATTGAAGAATTTGATCAGGCCAACAGCCAGGACCCCAACCGGGAACTGGATAGCGGTACCGCACATCCCAAAGAGCTGCTCTATGCCAGGCGAATGACAGAATGGCTACATAAATTTGAACCGGGGGCTTCAGAGGTGTTACAACTGGCCGCTCGCAGTCAGCACATTTGCCGATGGACTTTACCCAGGGACTCCTATCCCATGGATCGAAAGGGTTATCTTCTGTGGCGCACCGAACTGAAGCGATTTCATGCTCAAAAGGCCGCAGAAATCATAACCTCCGCAGGATATGATCAGGACACTGTTGACCGCGTAAAATCACTGATCTTGAAGCAAAGAATCAAGACCGACCCTGAATCCCAGGTACTGGAGGACGTGGTATGCCTGGTTTTCCTGGACTATTATTTTGAGGACTTTGCAGAGAAACACCCTGATGAAAAGGTCATCTCAATACTTAAGAAGACCTGGGGCAAAATGTCTGATAAAGGACGAGAAACTGCCCTAACCCTTGATTTTAAGGACGGAAAAAAAACCCTGGTCGAACAAGCTATTGCCTAGACCAGGCCCCAAAAACAACGTTAAAAAATATTTTGTTGCAGTGCGCTCTCCTGAATCTTCAATGCCTGTTCCTGCTGCGCCCCGTATTCACTTTCCGGATCTGACAGGGAATACAGGCTTGAATCTTCCAATGAAATAACTGAGGAGGAAGAATACAGACCTATCAGTGGCCCGGAATAACGGTAGTCAATCAAGGTCAACTTGACCACTTCATCGATGGACATCTCAATGTAATGACCATAACGGATCAACTTAAATCTAACTACACGATCTTCGGGAGGTTTGAAGTTGTTGGTCTGTAGTGTATCGAAAATGAAATTGTGATGGGTATCCTGCTCGTTAAATCCCCAGCTACGGATCTGAAGAAGTCCGTACACATAATCCAACGAAATAAAATAGCCGTTTCCATCAGCATCCGCATCTACGATCAGACCACACTTACCCATACCCTGTAAACGCATGGTTCCCTCCCAGATATAGCTGGCACTTGGCTTTTGTATGCAGAAGAGTTCATGACCGCTGCGACATTCCATTAACCACTGGTTGTTGCCAACAGTAATGATAGCGGTGGGGTTCGAAAACAAAAGGGTTGGCCTGGGAAATTTATTCTGACCGATCTTTTTTTGAACTTTTTCCTGCCAGCGATAGAAACTTTTCAGCAAAAGTCGTCCCTTTTTATCTATATCAAGTTCTTTGGGAGGGGGAAGTACCCGCAATGTATTGACATTATTTCCAATGTAGTAAAAATTGTAAACCAGTACATGATCTCCATCTCTAACCACTCTGGCGGCATAGTTTCCCTGCGGGAGCAGCACATTATCGTGAAACGTATGATATTCCTGATCGAATCCCGGTGAAAACCAATACCTAACCTTTATGTCTTCTCTGAGTGAACCAATAAGATAATAGTATCCGTTCATTCGAACCAGGCAGGGGCATTCCACGTCGTCGTAAGCCATTGGAGAGAACAGTGGTTTCTCAAACTTGAATTCTCCATCGGTGAGTTTCATTAATCCAACGCATCCTCTTCTGGAAACAGGTCCGTTACTTTGTCTGCCACAGAACAACAGGTAGGTATCCGCATTGTGATTAAAACGAAAGGGATCCCGGAAACTCAGCCAGTTCCTGGGATTATTATCGGTATCTTCATAATGAGGTCCCTGGCTTCCAATAGGCAACCCATAGCGGTTAACCTTCTCCCAATTGATCAGATCTGTGGAGATGGCCTGTCCGATTCTTTGAACCACACCCCGGTCCTGACGCTGTAACCCTCCGTAATACATGGTATATCTATCGCCATCCCGGCAGGTATGCATGGTCCATAGCATATCATCATCCCACTCACCGGGATCGCCCACGAACAAGGCATTTTTTATCCGTCGCCATGACATACCATCCTTTGATACCGCGTGTGCGATATAATCGTGATTAGGGATAATCAAATGAAATAAATGGTAAACCCCATCTACCACTATAACGTCAACGTCGCCAATCTCCCAATCACTATAACCGCTTCCTGAGTACATATTTAAAATTCAAATCCATAATGAACCAAACCTTCTGCAATTCCCTGTGCTGCGGGTTTTTTCGCCAAAAAAACACCCTTGTCGGATTTAATGGAGTCAAGCTCTGGTGAGCGATTGCCCACTACGATCCCCTTCACCGGTCCCCGGAACATTTCCAGATCATTGCCAGAATCACCTGCCGCATACACACAATCCATTGGAATTGACCATTTTTGACAGATGAACTTTAAGGCCTGACCTTTAGATGCCCTCTTTGGCAAAATATCGAGATACTCTCCATGAGAGGTAATGATATTTACCTGGTGCCAGCTTTTGCCCAACTCCTCTTTCAATTGCTCCATGTCAAACCTGGCCTCATCGTAATTATAAGAAACTTTAAACTCGCGCTGAGCAGCTGATTCCTGCATGGTAAGCCAGGGGATTCTTTGCAAGTTCCTGGTAATCTCATCCTTTTTCCATCGCCAGTTTAAGAAATTCGCCCATCCCTTATCCTGGATCCATTCAGGGCAAACGTAATGAATCTCCGAACCCACTGATGATACGATAATATCCGGATTGGGCAATTGATACTTTTCAATAGCTTCTCCAACCAGTTCAAGGTTTCTACCGGAAGCCAGAGCAAACACAGTTCCTCTTTCTCTTTCGCGAAGTTGCGAAACCAACTCTTCCAATCCGGGGTTACCCTCCTTAGGAAGGATCAGAGTACCATCAATATCCGTTATCAACAGTTTCTTGACCGGTTCCAACAACTGAAACTCCCGGTTAACCTGACCCACCGATACCGAATCGTCTATAACTTCAATATGCTCGTGTACCAGTT
>JAUIKU010000348.1 GCA_030430675.1 Bacteroidia bacterium
AGCGACCGATCTTGCTATATTCTGGGTGAGATCTGGAAGGGGGCTGCCCGAGATTGTACCGATGCTATCTTCATGTCCGTGGGAACCGGAATTGGTGCGGGTATTCTGGCGAACGGACAGATCATTGCGGGCAGAAGTGGTATAGGGGGGGCAATTGGATGGATGGCATTAGAACCACCCTACGATAAGAAATATGACCCCTGGGGAAATTTTGAGCATTTTGCGTCCGGTAATGGTCTGGTACGGTACGCCAGTGAAATTTTACAGAATACAAGGATTTCTAAAAGTCTGTTGAAGGTTCCAGGTAGTAAAGGAATCACCTCGTACGACATTTTTGAGGCCTATGAAAAGAATGATTCTGTATCTACTATAGTGATTGAAAAAGCAGTTAGTTATTGGGGTATGGCAGTAGCCAATTTGATAAGTATTTTCAATCCTCAAAAAATAATCTTCGGAGGCGGAGTGTTCGGACCAGCACATCAATTTATTGGGAAAATTAAAGAGGAAGCGAGTCTATGGGCACAGCCGCTTGCGATGAAAGAAGTTACGCTGTTGCTTTCTGCCCTTGGGGGTGACGCCGGCTTGATTGGAGCTGGATATTTAGCTTTTCGGACATTGGATAATGACGATGATGAATAGCACAGGATATAATAAGAATTATGTCTTTTCGGCTGCTTGTGCAGGAATGCTGCTGTTTGGTATTGTGATGATTTCGCTTGGGTCAATCCTTCCGGAGGTGACTGATAAGTTTCAGTTAAATGATGCTCAAGCTGGTATCTTGCTTACATTATTGCCCTCGGGTATACTATTGGGCTCCCTGGTCTTTGGTCCGCTGGCAGATTGGCTTTCCTATAAACATGTACTTGTGTCTGGCAGCATCCTGACATTTATTGGATTGGAGGGATTGGTATTTACAGAACTATCGTCAGTACTTCACTTATCAGTCCTTTGTATCGGTGCGGGTGGGGGCATGTTGAATGGAATTACCAATTCATTGGTATCTGCAATTAGTGAAGAGGATCATAGTGCAAATCTCAGTGTGCTGGGTGTGTTTTTCGGAGTAGGAGCATTGCTTACGCCCGTTGTGTTAGGATCTTTGAAGGGAATATATGATTTCGAGTGGATTTTCACCTGGTTGGGATTACTTATCGTTTTACCGGTCTTATTTTTCCTTTTGATACGTTTTCCCAAATCGACTGAGACAATGGGCGTTCCTATTAAGCCTGCTCTCAAAATGGTAAAAGATCCGCTGCTACTATTATTTGGCTTTATCCTTTTTTTTCAAAGTGGTATTGAAGGGTTGACAAATAATTGGACCACAACCTACCTGGAAAATGTTAAGGAGATTAATGCTGCCAATGCATTATTCCTTCTTTCCTCCTTTGTCGGTGCTCTCACAGTAGCCCGAATCGTATTGGGTAAAATCTTACGCATTTTTATTCCTTTTCAAGTCTTGTTGGTAAGTCTTCTGGTAACTCTTGCAGGTTGTTTTAGCTGGGTATTTGGCTCAACCTACTTTGTCTTGATTATTGGTGTAGTATGCATTGGGACAGGTCTTGCAGCTGGTTTTCCTGTAGTACTGGGATATATAGGTCAAACATATACACAGTTTTCCAGTACAGCATTTAGCATTGCAATCACAATTGCTTTGATAGGTAATGTAGTTACCAATTTTGTGATGGGACAGGTTTCAGAGTACTATGGTGTTAAAGTATTGCCATACTTTATGATAGTTGAGCTGGTAATTGTGATCGTCATACTGCAGATCGTTAGAAATAAATATCAAAATAAACTAAATAAGAATTCAAATAATGTTAGCAATACAATGGCTTAATAACGCAAGGGATATCATGACTAAAATAGAAAATAGTCAGATAGATAATATTAAGCAGGCCGCTACTCTCATGGCCGATTCTATTGAAAAGGGCAAGTGGGTTCATACATTTGGATGTGGCCATGCTACATTGCCCATTGAGGAAATGTATCCCAGAATCGGTGGTTTCGTAGGGTTCCATCCAATGATTGAGTTACCACTCACATTTTTCACAAATATCGTGGGTCAGATGGGAGTAGATCAATTCATTTTTCTGGAACGTGTCGAAGGGTATGGTAGGGAAATAATGAAAGGTTATAATTTTGATAAGGAGGACACTGTGTGGTTATTCTCGCACACGGGAGTTAATGCCGTTAATATTGATATTGCATTAACATCGCGTGAATTGGGTATGAAGGTCGTTGTGTTCGGTTCAGCCAGGGAAGCGGAAGGAAAGACAACGAAGCATTCGTGTGGTAAAACCTTGTTTGAACTTGCAGATGTAATAGTAGATACATGTGCGCCGGCAGAAGATGCTACCGTGCCGCTAAAAGATCATGTAGACAAAATTGGTCCTGTTTCTACCATGGCCTTCGTGACTACGGTGTGGATGACGGTCACGACCGTGGCAGAAATCCTGGCTGACCGGGGAGTCAAGTTATTTATTCATCCATCTCATAATGTGAAAGGGGATTCAACCTCCAGACAACGTCTAGCCGATGCGTTGGGTGAGTACAAGCAACGAATTGCGAATGTATAAATGGGAAATAATGAAAAAAAATGAAATATTATTTCGAATAGGGTTTCTAGTACTGACTTGCCTTTGTTATACCTGTATTCAGGCGCAGCCCTCTACTGAAATACGGGTTAATCTGGGCGGTTACCCCATGTCTCAACCAAAAAAGGCCCTCGTACTTAGTAAGGTCGAATTACAGAACCCGACCCTTTTACTCAAAAATACAGACAGTGAAATCATCGAAAGGATAAAAGGTCACCTAAATGCATCCGCCTGGCACCCTTTCTCTTATTATTATGTATTTGACTTTTCCAATTTTAAAACTGAAGGAAAATATTCTTTTACACTGCAGGGGAGTGATATTGCCAGTGAGTATTTTTTCGTTGGACCTTATCCCAATTGGCAGGAGGACGTCATCGATTTTATCAGAACACAGCGTTGTGGCTTTAATCCTTTGGTAAGAGAATTTTGCCATCAGAAAGATGCATTGAGTTTTTTTGGTGATCGTCCCGACTCCAC
>JAUIKU010000112.1 GCA_030430675.1 Bacteroidia bacterium
CTTGTTCAACGGGCTGGGAGGGGCCTGTGCCATGCTGCTGGCTATTGTGGAGTTTTACAATCACCCGCAGGGTGCTCCGCTGCTTACCGGTCAGATCGCCACCACTTTCTTTGCCCTGTTTATTGGCAGTATTTCATTTACCGGCAGTCTGGTGGCCTATGGCAAGCTCGATGGCTTCCTCAGGGACAGCCTGGTACCTCCCGCACCAAAGGTGGTCAACATGCTGCTGTTATTGATCATACTGGTACTGTGCATCTTCACCATGACCAGACCCGAACTTAATTTTACCTATGTACTGGCGGTGCTGGTGCTAAGCCTGGTTTATGGTGTGACCTTTGTAACCCCTATTGGAGGAGGCGATATGCCGGTGGTTATTTCCCTGCTTAACTCATTCACCGGGTTGGGGGCGGCATTAGCGGGATTGATCTACGGCAACCAGGTAATGCTGGTGGGTGGTGTGCTGGTAGGGGCTTCCGGCACCATTCTTACCATACTGATGTGCCAGGCCATGAACCGCTCACTGATGAATGTGATCATTGGCGGGTTTACCGCCTCCGGGGGAGGGGCAGCCCAATCCGGTGATCAGGTGGCCAAGGAAGCCACCTTTATGGATACTGCCATTATGCTTAAATACGCCCAGAAAGTAATAGTGGTACCCGGCTATGGTATGGCGGTAGCCCAAGCGCAACATACCGTGCATGACCTGGAAAAAGCGGTGGAGAGCGAAGGGGTTAGTTTCAAGTATGCCATTCATCCGGTGGCGGGCCGTATGCCCGGTCACATGAACGTACTGCTGGCAGAGGCCGATGTGCCCTATCCGAAGTTGCTGGACCTGGATGATGCCAACAAAGAATTTCCTTCCACCGATGTGGTTCTGGTTATAGGAGCCAATGATGTGGTAAATCCCGCCGCGAAAACTGATACTTCCAGTCCCATTTACGGCATGCCCATATTGGATGTAGAGCAGGCTAAGAACGTAATCGTGCTTAAAAGAAGTATGAATCCCGGCTACGCGGGAATACAAAACCAATTATTTTTTGGAGAAAGGACCAGAATGCTGTTCGGCGATGCCAAGAGCTCTTTGAGCAAATTGATCGACGAGCTGAACAACGTATAATCCGCCCATTGGCATTAATCTGCTGAGTGTTATTTAACTATCTATTTACTTCAATTTACCTAAACATCTGATTAGCAGATAATTGAAATTATGCAATTTATTGGGTCAATAATTGCATTTTTCAAATATATTTTCTTTTTTGTCCAGAAGCGTGTTCCCATGTGAAACGTCCAATAAGGATTAAACCATGTGGTAAAACGTGTTATAACATCTTACAGGTAATAAAAAGTCGGAAATTGAAAGAAAACCATAATGTGAATGCATTAAATTTGAGGATGTTGAAACTTAATTGTAGTGGAAAAATTGAAGTTAAACGAGCATATTTATGGCTGGCACATCTAAGAGGATAAGAAATTATCAGGATTCTGATAATTTAAGAGTATATAAAATCAGAGGGGTTGATAAGACAATCATTGCGCGTAAAGGTGGCCCTACCGCAGAAGAAGTAAAAAACGGAGAGAATTACGAAGATTTAAGAAAGAACCAACAGGAGTTTGCCGCTGCTTCCAACCTGGCAAAAACACTGAGACACTCATTACCAAAGAAAATGGCGGGGATTTGCGAGCCTTATGTTTCAGGTAAGCTAACCGCCAAATTCCGCAATTTAGCGCAACTAAGCGAAGGTGATAAAGGCAAACGCCCAATTCTGTTGAGTGCCAACGGAGATACACTGGAAGGGTTTGACTTCAATTCCAATGCCCCTTTCAAGCAGACATTCCCCACCAGTATAATGGTTATGAGCGGTTCCAATTACGGCCAGCTCATATTACACATTCCGTCTTTTACACCGAAAGACGATCTGAATGCTCCCGATAATGCCACCCATTATCAGTTGTTTTCTCACTTACTTTTGTTGTCGGACTACACCTATAAGCAGGATTCCATGGAGTATAATCCCTGTGCCCCTGAAGTTCATGCCCGCAAAAGCACCAAGGAAAACCCCATACATCCCATTATTAACTATCCTGAGGAGAGTACCACCCAGCAATTGTCGGTCTATGACGGAGAGGAATTGCCGTCAGATACCCGGTTGCTGTTGATTCTGGGGGTAAAATTTTATCGGTATAACAATCTGAAATACATTGATTTGCCTACCGATAGTTCAATGCAAATCATCAAGGTAATTTAGTAGCAGGAGCATACAGGGTATAGCATACAGGGCTTTGGGCTCTGGGCCTTTGTGCTCTGGGCTTTGCGCTTTGTGCTCTGGGCTTTGCATTCGTCCTTCGTCCCTCGTCCATCGTCCACAGTAATTCGTCCCTCGTAATTCCTACCAACCAGCCCGGTTGTCCCTATTCCCTCAACTCATACCCCATAACCCCAACTCATAACCCCTACCTGCCATCCAAATAAAATACCCCTGTAGGGTAAACTCTTTGGCCTATTTTCGTACAATTAAGTGAGCATTCGTTTCTGATATATGACAAAAAGACAAACTATTATTGTAGCTATCGGGGTACTGGTAGTAATGGTACTGCTGGGAGGTATGTTTGCCGGCATGAAAAAACAACCTCCCAAAGTCAGTTTCAAGACACCTCCGAAGTTCGTGAAAACCACTCCGGTGGCCTATTCCGATGTTCAGGCCCAGATCGTGACCTACGGGCGGGTGGAATCCTCCCATCCCATCGATTTGATCGCCGAAGTGGCGGGCAGGATCCTGCCGGGAAGAGTGGCGCTGAAGGAAGGTCAGGATTTTCAAAAGGGTACCCTGTTGTTCAGAATTGAGGACTCCGAGGCCCAACTGGACCTGAAGTCTCAAAAAAGTAACTTTCTGCGAGACCTGGCTACCATCCTGCCGGATCTAAAGATCGATTTTCCCGATACCTACGACCAGTGGAACCGCTATTTTGAAAGCATAGACATCGATCGCACACTACCTGAACTTCCCCAGTACCGGAGCGACCAGGAGAAAACCTTTTTGGCCACCAAGAATATTTTCAGCAATTATTTTAGTATCAAACGGGCGGAAACCAACCTGAGCAAACACCTCATCTACGCGCCCTTCAATGGTAGTTTTTCAGAAGTGCTGTTTGAGCCGGGTGCCTACGTCAATCCCGGGAATAAGATCGCCCGCATAATCCGCAAGGGGAAACTGGAACTGAAGGTACCGGTGGAGGCCTCCGATATATCCTGGATTGAAAAGGGGTCTGAAGCCACCGTAGCTACAGAGGACGGCCTCAGAAGCTGGCAAGGCAGGGTGCAGCGCATTGGTGATGTAGTCAACCAGACCACCCAGTCTATCGATGTAACTATCGAGATCTTCCCCAACGAACACCAGATATACGACGGTCTGTACCTGAAGGCAGAGATTCCGGGTGGGGTTATCCCGGAGGCTATGGAAGTTGACCGCAGCGTGGTTTACAATGGTTCGCAGGTTTTCACGGTAGAAAGCGACTCGGTTTTGAAGGTCAGGGATATCACTCCCAAGCGCATAAACAGTAAAACGGTGGTGTTCAACGGGCTGGAAGAGGGAGAGGTGCTGGTAAATGAGCCTCTGATCAATGCCCACAACAATATGATCGTGACCACCAAAATTCCATCCCCCGAAGGTTCCCAGAGTGATCAGGAGGTGGCCTCAAGCAACAACTAGATCATGGAACACGCCCTAAAGAAACTGGTTATACTGTTCGTGAAGTATAAGATACTGGCGAACATAGTGATTGCGGTTACCCTGATTTTTGGTGCTATTGCCCTGTCCAACATCAATCTGGCATTTTTTCCGGAGAGCAAGCCCAGAAACATTACCATCCAGGTGGTTTACCCCGGTGCTTCACCCCAGGAAATGGAAGAGGGAGTTACGCTCAAGGTGGAAGAGGCCATTTACAACATCATTGGCATTGACGAAATCATTTCCACCTCATCGGAAAACACCGCCAGCATCAACGTGGTGACCCTTAAGGGATACGATATCGACGAGATCTACACGGAAATCAAGAACAATGTCGATCGCATCAACGGATTTCCCCAGGGAGCTGAGAGACCCATTATTTTCAAACAAAAACCGCAAACTACCGCCCAGTGGGTAGGCATTACCGGTGATGTTGACCTGATGACCCTGAAGCGGGTAGCCGAAGACGTGGAGGATGATCTACTGGCCTCGGGAATCGTTTCTCAGGTAACTATCATGGGATTTCCCGACCTGGAAATTACTATCGACGTCTCAGAGACCAACCTGGCACGCTACGGGCTTACCTTCGACGATGTGGCCCAGGCGGTCAGAAATACCAATCGCGATATTTCAGCGGGACTGATCAAAACCGAGACGGAGGAAGTACTTATTCGTTCCCGCGCCAAGCGTACCGAAGCGGAACTGATTGGAGATATTGTGATTCGATCCAACGAAGACGGCAGTAATCTGCTGGTAAGGGACGTGGCTAAGGTAAGTGAACGTTTCGCCGAAGTGCCCAACAAATCCACCATGAATGGAGAAACCGCGGTGTTTCTCAGGGTCGATAAACTGGCGGAAGAAGACCTGTTGACCATTTCCCGGTTTGTTAATGAGTATACTGATGAATTCAACAGCAAACAAAGCGCTATCAAACTTACCGTGTCTTACGACTTCATGGATATGCTTTGGGAGCGGCTGGAAATGCTGATGGCCAATGGCGGCTTTGGCCTGCTGCTGGTGCTGATATCACTGGGTCTCTTTTTGAGTCTCAGGTTGTCGTTCTGGGTGGCCTGGGGCATCCCGTCTTCTTTCCTGGGCATGTTCATTATCGGCAGTTTTGTAGGGATCACCATCAATATGATCTCATTATTTGGAATGATCCTGGTGGTGGGAATTCTGGTGGATGATGGTATTGTAATCGCCGAAAACATTTACAGTCATTTCGAAAAGGGCAAGAATCCCTACCAGGCAGCAGTAGATGGTACCGTTGAGGTGATGTCCGCGGTATTCGTTTCGGTAACTACTACCATTATAGCCTTTACACCGCTGCTGTTGCTGGAGGGAGGGATGGAGTTCCTGTTCGAAATGGCGGTGGTAGTAATTGCCAGCCTGGCATTCAGCCTGATAGAGGCTTTCTTTGTACTACCGGCCCACCTGGGTACCCCTCATGTGCTGCGGTCCAAGAAACGCGCCAATGCCGTGAGAAGGTTCATGGACCGGGTTATTCGCTATATCAGGGATAATATTTACGGTAAGGCGCTGAGCTTTACCATGCGTTACCGGGCCATATCCCTGGCTTTTTTGATAGGCCTGTTCCCCCTGATCTTCGGACTAATGGCCGGTGGTATTATTAAATCTACCTTTTTTCCCAATATCCCGTTCTCAGCCTTTAGTGTAGACCTGGTACTAAAATCAGGTACACCGGAAGCCACCACTGAAAGTTATCTGGAGGAATTTGAAGATAAAATATGGGAGCTCAACCAGGACCTGAAAGATAAATATCCCGGCGAAGAGGAATTCATCAACTACACCTTTGGATCGCTGGGAAATACCAGCGATGGTTCTGAGAATGGCGGTCATGCCGCTAGTGTGCAGGTGTTTTACCGGGACCTGGATGGTGATCCCATTGATGGGTTTGAGCTGGTGAGACTGGTTCGGGAAAAACTGGGCAGCGTCCCCGAGGCGGAAAAACTCACGGTGGGCGGATTTCAGCGGTTTGGTAAACCCGTATCCATTCGTTTGCTGGGTAAGGACATCGACCAGCTGGATGGGGCCAAAGACTTTCTCAAACAGGAATTGATGAATATCCCGGAGCTCAAGGATATCAAGGACGATATTTCGGTGGGAAAGAGGGAGCTGGACATATCACTGAATCAACAGGCTTATTTTCTGGGACTTACCCATAATGAGATCATCAAACAGATCAGACAGGGATTTTTTGGAGAAGAGGTGCAGCGGCTGCAGATTGGCAGCGATGAAGTAAAGGTATGGGTGCGCTACCCGGGAACCGGCCGGGTCAGTATTGGTCAACTGGAAAGCATGAAGGTGAAAGATTATCGCAATGACACGGAATATCCCATCAGCGAGCTGATCAACTACGAAATAGAAAGGGGTGTTTCCTCTATCCGGCACTACAGAACCACCAAGGCGGTGACGGTAGATGCAGACCTGGTAGATCCCTACGCGGAAGTGCCACCCATTATCGAACAGGTAAACACCCAGATCATTCCGGTATTGCTGAGCAGGTATCCCGGAGTTAAAATAGATTTGGGTGGCCAGTCACGGGAGAGTTCCCGAACCCAGGCAGAAATTAGTAAATACTTTGGAATCGCCTTTTTAGTAATCTTCATAGTCATTATCCTGGCATTTAAATCCTTCTACCAGGCAGTGCTGGTAATGATCATGATACCGCTTTCATGGCTGGGCGCAGTGCTGGGGCATGGGATTCAGGGCATACCGGTAAGCCTGCTAAGCGCCTGGGGGCTGGTAGCGTTGTCCGGAGTGATCATCAACGATGCGGTAGTATTCCTGGACCGGTTCAATCGTAACCTCAAAGAGGGACTAACACTTTACGATGCTGCCTACCGGGCGGGTATCGCCCGCTTCCGGCCTATCGTGTTAACTTCACTCACTACCGTGCTGGGGCTGTTTCCCCTGTTGGCGGAGAAGAGCTTTCAGGCCCAGTTCCTCATCCCGATGGCGGCCTCCATCGCTTATGGTGTACTGATTGGCACCATGATCATCCTGTTGTTCTTTCCGGTGATGATCCTGATCTTTAACGATGTGAGAAGAGGCGCCAAGTGGCTGTGGACAGGTGTAAAACCCACTCCGGAAAGCGTGGAAAGAGTAGTCATCGATTTGGAAAAAGACCATATGTTTGACAACGGAACCGACAGTGAGACCGAAAAAAAGGAGAAAGAAGTAACTATTTGAAAATGAGATTATTCTTAACCCTAATATTGATATTTACCTGGACCTCAGGGCTGCGGGCCCAGGATCCTCTCAGTTTATCGGATGCCATTCAGATCGGCTTGGATAACAACTTTGGGATCCGGATTGAACAGGTTAACCAGGAGATTGCCCGCAATAACAATAACTGGGGCCAGGCCGGCCGTTATCCCACCCTGGAGATTACCGCCGGACAAAGCAACGCCATTACCGATATCAACAACCCGGCCTCTTTCCTTCAGGGTCAGGTGCGGTCAAACGACCTGAATCCGGTAATTGCCGCCAGATGGACCCTGTTCGACGGCTTCCGTGTAAACATCAGTAAGGAGCGCTTAGAGCTGTTGGAGTCTCAAAGTGATGGTAATGCCCAGATCGTTATAGAAAATGCCGTACAGGCCATCGTAGAGGGCTACTACGCGGTTTTGCTGGAGCAGGAGCGACTGGAAGTACTGGAGGAGATATTGACCCTGTCCAGAGACCGCTTTCAGCATGTAATGATCCGAAAAGACCTGGGCAGTGCGGTGACTTTCGACATCCTGCAGGACAAAGATGCCTACCTCACCGACTCCTCCAACTATGTTTTGCAACAACTGGTGTATGAAAATGCCCACCGGAGCCTTAATTTGTTACTGGCTGATGACCTGAAACGGCGATATTATCTAACCGGGAGCCTGGACAGCCCCATCTACAGTTATAATTACCAGGACCTCTACGAAAAAATGACCAAGAGCAACAGCAATTTGCGCAATCAGTATATCCACCAGGAATTATTGCGCAATGCTACCGCCCTCAATAAAGCGGACCGCAGTCCCTCGCTGGACCTCAATCTCGGTTACTCTTATTCCAAGAACTGGCAGGACCTCAGTGAAGCTAACTTTGGTAACGAGTCGGGGCCGGAAGAAGTCATCAAGTCAAGGACCACCAATTATTTCGCCAATTTTACTTTGGCTTTTACCTTGTTTGACGGTGGTCGCATTAAGAGGCAGATCAAAAACGCCCGTATTCAGGAAACCATGGGCACTCTGGAAACCGAAGAGTTGAAACAGGTACTGGATAATGACCTGTTAAGCGCGCTGGACCGGTATGACGTGCGAAAAAAACTGCTGAATATTTCACAGGAAAGCCTGCAGAATGCTTCCCTGAACCTGGAACTCTCGGAAGAGCGGTATAAGAATGGTACGATCAATTCCTTCAACTACCGCGACATACAGGTCAACTATCTGCAGGCAGCCCTGCGCAACCTGCAGTCCAAGTTCGATCTTATCCAAACCGACACCGAATTGCTGCGACTAACCGGCGGCATCCTGGATAACTATCAGTAGATCTTAGACCTTAGATCTAAGATCCGGATGTGGGCTTTTTCTACAATGTGGGGTGCTTTGCTACACCCAATTCTTGCCCTCAATTAGCACCAACTCGCTTATAGTTCTCATCATCAGAGAGTTAAAAACCAGGACAGTTTCTGGCACACTTATTTCTCATGGTAAAGTGAATTTTTTAACCACTAAACTTTTTTTTAACCATGAAATTATTAGCAATTGTTTTGACCATGGCTTTGACCAGTAGTACTGTATTTTCAAACATCCAGGAGATTGGTTATGCCAAAGTGTATCAGCAGGAAAACAAGAAACAAATCGATAAGGAAGAATTGCCGGAAGTAGTGATGACCGAATTCAATAAGAGTGTTTACCAGGAATGGGCTATTGAAAAGGTTTTCATGATCGGAACGGGAGAAGAAGTTTCTTACGAACTACACTTAACTCAGCAGGATGAGAAGATGGTAGTATTGGCCGATGCCAATGGTCATCTTCAGCCCAAAGCGGATAGCTGATCTCCGGGTATTTTGGCCGGGTGATTGGCTCACCGGAAATGAGGTGCTCTATCGGGTACCTCATTTTTTTTAACAACAGTTTCTGGCGGTTTAATATCAATAATGAGAAATTATTATTGTATTATTCTTGCTATCTTAAGGCTGATGATCAAACCTAAAATACTTATCGTGGACGATGATCCGGCATTTTGCATGATGCTGGCTACATTCTTGGAAAAGAATAATTATCAACCCGCAAAAGTTCATTCAGGCAGAGCGTGTTTGGTAGCTGTGACTAAATCCGACTACGATCTGATACTCACCGACTTGCGGTTGCCTGATTTAAGTGGAATAGAGGTTTTACAGGAAGTTAAAAAGAAGCACCGGGAGGTACCGGTGGTATTAATGACCGGCTATGGGGAGATCAGGACTGCGGTGAAGGCCATGAAACTGGGAGCATTTGAGTATGTCAGTAAACCGGTCAACCCCGATGAAATTCTCATGATCGTCAAGTCGGCATTGCAGCCCACCAGCAGCAACCACCGTCCACCACAAAACCATAAAGGAGACTTTGATTACCTGACCGGACAAAGCACGCTTTCCAAAAAACTGGAAGACTATATTGCCCTGGTAGCGCCTACGGACATGTCGGTCCTCATTAAAGGTGAGAGTGGTACAGGTAAGGAGTATGTGGCCCGAAAGATCCATCATACCAGCGACCGGAAGACCGGCCCTTTTGTGGCACTGGATTGCGGAGCATTGAATAATGAGTTGGCAGCAAGCGAATTATTCGGGCACATAAAGGGATCATTTACCGGGGCCATAAACGATAAAACCGGCCAATTTGAGCTGGCCAACGGGGGAACATTATTCCTGGATGAAATCGGCAATCTCAGCTATGAAGTACAGATCAAACTATTGAGGGCCCTGCAGGAAAAGCGGATCAGGAAGGTAGGTGACAAAAATGATATAAATGTGGATGTGCGCATCATTGCCGCTTCCAACGAAGATCTGAGAGAGGCGGTAAAGCACAAAGGTTTTCGGGAAGACCTGTACCATCGCCTCAACGAATTCAGTCTGGAGGTGCCGGCCTTGCGGGAAAGGGGAGAGGACATCGATGTCTTTGCCGATCACTTTCTCAGACAGGCCAATGAACAACTGGGAAAACAGATTGAAGGGTTCAGTGAGGCGGTGCAATCCATATTTCACAGCTACCCCTGGCCCGGAAATATTCGTGAAATGAAGAATATTGTCAAGCGGGCGGTGTTGTTATGTAGTGAAAAGCATATTGCGCCGGAACAACTACCGGCAGAGATGATCCATACCCCGGTAATGCAAAATGCCGCAGCCGGTTCAGACCTGCGCAGCCAGACCGAATCCCAGGAAAGAGAGATCATTTTGTCAACACTACAAAAAACACGCTACAACAAATCCAAGGCGGCGGAAATCCTGAAAATCGACCGCAAAACGCTTTATAACAAGATGAAGCAGTATGGTATTGACAATTAAGGATAACTTATCACTGCTCAACTACTGTGTAAAGTGCCATTTTGCCCTCCCGGCCCCGCAATGATTGATCACCCAGTGCCCTGAACCGGTAAAAAGCCCCCTTATCCAGTTGATCCACCAATTGACCGGATATCAGGAGCTCCTGTTCCAGGTGGTTACACAGACCCTGGATACGGGCGGTAGCATTAAGTACGTCCCCGGTAAAGATTATTTCCTTTTTTATTTTGCCGATTTCCCCGGCGGTTACTTTTCCGATATGCATCCCCGCCTTAAATTCCGGCACCAGCCCGAAACTCGCCCGGTATTCCTCACGGCGCTGATGGATGACATTTTTCATGGCAAAAAAGCAATCCAGACAATTGTTGTCTGTTATTCCCTTTCCCGGCCGCCAGGATACGATCACCTCATCACCGACATACTGGTAGATTTCTCCCATATGGTCCACTACCGGCCCCGATAAATCGCTGTAGTATTTTTTTAGCATCTCAAAATATTTGTAGTGCCCGATGTTCTCGGCAATGGTAGTGGAGGATTTCATGTCCAGAAACATAAACACCCTTTCTTCCTGGATGGGTCGGTGATATTTTCCGGTCAGGAAATTTGCCAGCACCTCATAGCCTATATTTTCACTGACTTCCGTGTAAAACAGGGTAACCAGGATAATTGAAGCCACAAAAATCATCGCACTGAGAAAGGCAAAACTGCTCACAAAAGCGATAATATTGTTGCCTACCTGCCGGTCCCAGACAGGTACGTCCAACTCCAGAGCATTGGTGATGGCGGCAATGACTACCAGAAAAAGGCAGATCAAGGCCAGGTATATGGCCGTTTTCAGCAGGAACTTCTGGTATAATCTGGATTCGGTGAATCGCTTGCTCAGATACAACACCTCAAACGTTCCCATCAGGTTCCCTGATATGAAAACCATAACTGCAAAAGGGAAAATCAGATTTTGAAAATTATAGGGATTCCCGGTAGTAGGGTAGTACTTAAGATCGCCCATCAATCCCTTTTCCAGCAATGCATAGATCAGTCCAAACACCAGCCAAATAATTCCGGTGGGAAGAATGCGCAGCAGGTTTCGCCTGGATTTCGGCGACAATTTCACGGAAAAAATATGAGGTTTGACATACCGATCTTCAGTTTAAGCTTAAATCAGAGTTTTTTCGTGTAATTTGTCATTTGATTGCATTATTCCTCAAAATGAACAAATTCAACTAAAAATGAAACTACTGATATTTTCTCTGACCTTCATTTGTACCCTGAGCAGCAGTTGGGCGCAAGATTTCTTTCCCCTGGATAAAAGCCCTATGGATGCGGCATTCCTGCCCGATCATTTTGCTCACGACCGAAAGCCCGGTCAGGAGGCCATTATAAAGGTTTATTACAGCCGCCCCCAGAAAAATGGACGGGAGATCTTTGGCGCCAAGGTCCCTTACGGTAAGGTCTGGCGGCTGGGTGCCAACGAAGCGGTGGAATTTAAGGCTTATCGGGATATCGAGCTTTCCGGTAAGCAGCTGGCAACCGGAACTTATTCACTTTTTGCCATACCCGCTGAAAAGGAGTGGATCATTATCATCAACAATGACCTGGATTACTGGGGTGCATACAGTTATAATGAGGCCAATGATGTGTTGCGGGTGAGTGTACCTGCCAAATCGCTTGATCAGGAACTGGAAGCTTTCTCCATCAGGTTTGAAGATTTGGGCGATAACACTGCCGTGATGCGCATGGGCTGGGACAAAACGCTGGTGGAAGTACCTGTGAAATATTAGGTAAAGGGTTATGCCAGGATGGCAATGTCCTGCTCCAAACCTTCCAGCACCGGTTGAGCCACCTGGATGATTTCCTCCACCATTTCTTCAATGGGCCGTTCCAGGTTGTTTGATTTTATGGCGGTTTCCAGTGTTCTCAGTTTGTCCATGGGTTCCGTGGCCTGCAAATGACCAAACGAACTGATCATTTTGTGCGCCAGTTCCGCCACTTCGTGGTGATTCTGTTGCCGGGCCTGGTTGCTCAAGGCATCCATGTTTTGTTTCAGGTTCTCATAAAAGGTTTCCAGTATGGGTCTGAAAGCTTCCTGATCACCCCCGGAAAACCGCCTGAGATCATCCAGGTTGTATCCGGTTCCCGGCAAAGCAGCTGCAGGATCGGTAGGGTCGATTTGCCGGACCACTTCATTAATTTTGTTTAGTAGTTCCTGTGCTTTAAAGGGTTTTAGCACAAAATCATTGATCCCTGCTTTCTTATACCTCTTGAGGTCATCCTCCATTACATTGGCAGTTAATGCGATAATGGGTAAGCTACGTTTTTGTGGATCGGGTAGTGATCGCAGGAACTGGCTTAGTTCCAGGCCACTGGCTTTTGGCATATTAATGTCGGTTAGCACCAATTGATAGGAATTGTTTTCCATTTCCTGCATGGCTTGTTTTCCATCGGAGCAATAGGTGGCATCTGCCTGCCATTTTTCCAGGAGTGACTTTATTAGCTGGATATTAAAGGGGTCATCATCCGCCACCAGCACACGCAAACCTTTCAGGTTTTCAGTAGCAACTGCCGCATCAGTGGCCTTGGATAGGTTGGCTGCATTAATTACCTCATGCTGGTCCTTACCGGTTTCATAAGGTAATTCCACCGTAAACACCGTACCCTGCGGCTTATTCGAATCCACCCCAATGGTACCACCCTGCAGTTCCACCAAGCGTTTGCATATAGCCAGTCCCAGGCCAGTGCCCTGAAAGCGGCGGGTACTGGAATGATCTATCTGTTTGAAATCGGAAAATATCTCCTGGTGCTTTTCCTCCGGAATACCAATGCCGCTGTCTTTTACCACCAGGGTTAATCGGGTAGTGTCGGCAGTGGTTTCACAGGAGGCAATGATCTTGACATAGCCTTTTTCGGTAAACTTCAGCCCGTTGCTGACCAGGTTATACATAATCTGTTTCAACCTGAAGGGATCTCCCATTACCTGAATGGGACTTTCCGATTGGACCTCCCGGATCAGGTCCAGTCCTTTTTCTTCCGCTTTGATGCGCAAGGTGCTGATCACTTCTTCAATGGCGGCGGTTATTTCAAATGGTTCCCGGCTGATCCTGAGCTCACCTGCTTCTATTTTTGAATAATCCAGGATATCATTTACGGTGCTTAGCAGGTGCTGGCTGGAGGAATGAACGGCGGACAGGTAATTGCGCTGCTCAGGTTCCAACTTTGTATTGCCCAGCTGTTCCGTGAATCCAATAATGGCGTTAAGCGGTGTTCTGATCTCATGACTCATGGTGGCCAGAAATTGTTGCTTTGAGTCTGCCAGTTGCTCTGCTTGCTGTTTGGCCCCGATGAGTTGTTTATTGTAAAAGTCCCTGATCCGAACGTCTCTGAAAATCCAGTAGGTAAATATTATTCCCAGTATCAGACAAATAAAGATAATAATGGAAATGGTCAGCGTGGACCTGCTGGCGATCAGTTTGGCATTGTTGGCCTTTTCTATATTCAGAGCCAGTTCCTGTTTTTCCAGGGAGCCTATCAAACCCCTGATTTGATCGATGATAAGTATACTGCTTTCAATTAGTTGTAACTCCTTGCGGGCGACCACCTGTTGATACCATTCCTCCTCACGGCCGATATCCACCAGGATCTGTTGAATGTTGTCCATGATGGTGTCGGATTGCACAAAGCTGGTGTCAATAGTTATGCTGGTAGTAGTTTCTGTTTGGATTTGTGGCTCCTTTTCCAGCTCGGAGAGCGCCTTGGCAATTTCCTGGACCCGCTTGCGTTGCTGACGTTTGGTATTTTTCTTCTTATCATCCGCATTTTCTTCCTCCACTACAGGGTCCAGACGGGTGGTGGTAGTGGTGGTGGTAGTAGTAGTGGTGAGCGCCGGGATTGAGTCGGTAGAACTGCCTATTTCTGTAAGTGCCTTGGTGCTGAAACTGAGTTGATTCAGGGTTCTTTTTAACTCTATAAAGCCGGCCACTCCGCTGGTTTGGTCGTTGAGCAGCCGCGAAACACTATCCACCTGCAGGTTAAAATCCTGGTCAATGGGAGTGATGGTTTTAACCCGCTCCAGCGCTCCTTCAATACCACTGACCAGTTGTTGATAGTTTTCCAGTAATTCCCCGTCCCGGGTCAGGGCATAGGCGCGCATTTTGGCCTCCGCTTCGGTGATATCCGTTAAAATATCACCCAGTGCCATCAATTTGGTTTCCTGGTTGGACGTCTGGCCCAGTGAAGAAAGCAGCTGACGGTAACTGTTGTAACTGATTACACCAGTCAATAACACCGCCAGGGCGGCCAAAATAGACCACCCGATTACCTTTACTTTGATGGTGTTATGCCTTTTCTGCATGACGGTATTGAATAAAGCTACATAAAATGCTCCAAAGCGGTAAGGGGAACAGCTGATCTTCAGGGTATAAACGAAAATAGAGCCAATTAAATATAATCAGCTCTATTTTACGTTCTAAACAAGCAAACCAAACCCCTAATTAGTTGGTTACCACTACCAGGTATTTTGAAGAGTTCCAGAATCTGTCTGGATCGATAATTACCAGTCGGTCTACAGACTTTTCCCCATCGCCTTCGATTACATAGGAATCGGTAGGGTGATTGGTGACCAATTCTGCACTGGTACCCTTGATAGGAATGGTGGTAGTAGCAGTAATGTCAATTTTGTTGAATTTTTCAGCACTGAAATCGTCCTTTAACATTTGGCTTTTGCCCAGTCCCAGGAATCCGCCGTCCTTGGCCAGCACGTTTTCTGCCAACAGTTCCTTGGTGGAGCCGGTAGCATAGTAGGCAGTGTGAAGTTGACCGGTCTGCTGCTCAATGGTTTCTTCCTGATGCACATTGGCCAACTGCAGGGTATCGACCTTGCTGTTGAGCTCCTGTACGGTGAAATTCATGGTTTCCAGTTCACCTTTCAATTCGGCAATTTGGGTGTCTCTTTCCTCGATCTGTGCCACCAGTTCTTCTTTTGCCGACTCCAATGCTTTCCTCAGCTTTGAATTTTTTCCGGATACCTGGTTAATCTTTTGATTTAGCGCTTCCACAGTTTGTTTGTTCTCGAGCATCAGTTGATTGATTACCTTGATATCTTCCGTTACCCTTTCTCTTACATCTTCGGAAGCACGGACATCTCCGTTATTCAGGTCAATATTCAATTCTCTTTCCCTGATCTCCGCCAGGTTTTGCTCAATCTCTGTAAAGGATTCCACAAACTCGGCTAAGGAATGGTCCTTGGTTTGGGCCAATTGCTGTAACTCCTGGTTTTCCTGCTGCAGGGTGGCCACCTTTTCTTCCAGTTCAGCCTGCGAACAGGAGAATAAAACGACAGCCAATGGGATTATTAATGCGATACGTTTCATGATATTTCAGTATTTCTAAAGTTTTAAGTTGTCTGTCCTTGTTGGGAATATGGTGCCAAAAGCCCGCTTATATTGAATAAATACAAATTTTAATGGATGAAGCATCCATAATATATTCTTATAGTACAATTTCAATTGAAAGTAGCAATTGCGACAAATTGGGTATTGATTCCCCAGTATGGGGTCATGTTCCCCGCATCTGCAGGATATTTTAGAACCGCAGCTTCCGTAATTGGCTGCGGTATTTGTTAATTTGGCTGCTTATGAAATACTTTCTGCTTTCCTGTGTGTTGCTTTGCGTGCTGGCTGGCACTGGATGTACCAGTGGAGAAGAGTTTACTATTGAATATCTCAACAACAAGTACACCAACCAGGAATCAAAATTCATCAAGGTTGGTGGTGCCAACTTGCATTTTCGGGATGAGGGCGATGGCCCGCCGCTGGTGCTTTTACACGGCATAGGGAGTTCCCTGCACACCTGGGAGGGCTGGACTTCACAGCTTAAGGACCATTTCCGGATCATTCGACTTGACCTGCCGGGCTTTGGATTGACCGGTGCTGATTCCACTCACACCTATACTATGGAGCGGTATATTTCTGTTTTGCATGCTTTTCTACAGGAGCTGGAGGTGGACAGCTACTACCTGGCGGGTAATTCCCTGGGTGGCTGGCTGGCCTGGGAGTATACTTTAGAGTACCCCGGAGAGGTTGAGAAGTTAATTCTCATCGATGCGGCAGGGTTTATCACACCGGACAATCCTCCCAAACCCCTGCGTCTCGCCCAGAAGTTCAAAAAACGAACTACCAAAGGCGCACCCAGGTTTGTGATAAAAAAATTCCTCAGGCAAGCTTATGGGGATAATTCAAAGATCACCGATCAGCTGGTGGACCGGTATTTTGAACTGAACAACAGGCCTGGTAATGGGCTGGCGTTTTATCTGGTGGCAACGGGCAATTACCATCCGCAAACCAGCAGGATGCCTGAGATTGAAGTCCCCACCCTTATCATGTGGGGCAAAGAAGACAAAAAATGGATCAGTGTAGATCACGCCTATCTGTTCGAGGAGCTACTGTCCAATGACCATTTGATTATCTATGAGGGACTGGGTCACCTGCCTATGGAAGAAGATCCTGCCAGGACCGCAAT
>JAUIKU010000113.1 GCA_030430675.1 Bacteroidia bacterium
CACTCCAAACTTAAACAGGGCATCCGGGTTGTCTCCGAATAAGTATAGCAGGTCTACACCGGCTTCCAAACTGTACAGGTCAGAAGCATCCGCGATGGGAATCCCGACATTGGGGCCTATTTTGAACTGGGAAAACGCCTCAGTAAAAGGTAATAGTACAAACAGAAGTGTGATTACAATTCTCATGATGGTTGAATTTGGATTAACAAAGATTTAACTGAATAATAAGAAATTTTTCAATTAAAACTATGAATAATACAAGTCAATCCATCAGGAATTTATGTGGTGGGTTAGAAATCCATATCATCTCCACCGTCGAATCCGCCACCATCGCGGCCTCCTCTTCTTTGTTTTCTCTGGTTTAGCCTGTAGTTAAACGAGAGAATCGCAGAGCGGCTGCGCCACTGGAATTCGGCTTCGTTGGTATAGGTCGGTGTAAGGGTTTCATAGCGGTATTTCCTGGTATTAAACAAATCTCTTACACTTAAGGTAAAGGTTCCGTTTCCTTTCATTACATCGCGGCTTAATCCCAGGTCGACCACAAAATATGACTGGCGTCTGCCCTGTGGAACGTTCTGAGGTGCTCGATAGCTTAAGGAAGTTTGTAAATCCCATTCCTTCTTGATCTTCATTTGTGCCATCATTCGGGTAAAGAACGTTGTGGTTTCAGTACCCAGATCTTCGCCGTTGGCAAACGCATCCATCACGGAATGGTAAAGATTAGCTGTACCATTAACTCTCAACCATGAATTGAATTCATTGGAATATGTCACTTCCAGTCCAACGTCATTACTGGTACCAACGTTTTCGGGCCTGGTATAAGTAATACCTTCATCAACCGTGGTTATATAGTTGACCACTCCTGTTGAATACCGGTAATAAAGTGCATAGTAAAAAGATGACTTATCCCAGTTTTGCAGTATACCAAGTTCATAGGAATCCGAGTAGGTAGGGTTTAGATCGGGGTTACCAGATCGGATATTACGGGCATCACTAAAAGAAGAAAACGGGTTTAAGCTTCGAAACCATGGTCTTCGTATTCGTCTGCTATAGCTACCTTGGACAAATTTTTCCTCTTTGAGCTGATAAGTAAGGTGAACAGAAGGAAATAAATCCGTATAATTTTTATCATTGGTCTCACCTGTCTGTTCCAATTCTGTTCGAATATCAGTAATCTCCATACGCAAACCTGCCTGATACGAGAACTTATTGGCCTTATTACCATATATAGCGTAACTGGCGTAAATATTTTCGTCGTAATTGAAATTGTTACTAAATCCTTCCAAGTTTTCCCACTCTCCCTGTTCATTCTGTTGTTCTACCAGGTAATCATTGCCTATTCTCCTTATACTGTTGCGAAATCCAACTTCCAGTTTACCATCTTTTCCCACCGGATGTTCGTAATCCGCCTGTATCAGCCACCCTTTATCAAATTCGTCATTAATTGATCGCTGAAATATTTCAGGTAATTCCGAATCCTCCGCCACATCATAGGTAACTTCATTTATAGAGGATTCTTCCGTTTCATTGTTATCCCGGTACTGTACATCAGCTGATAACTTTTGACCTTCTTTATTGAATGTCCTGGAATAGTTTATGGAATATTCAGAGTTTTTATCAATTTCCAACTCGTTGTCATAGCGATCGGTCAGGTACAACAAGTTTCTCTCTCCATCCAAATCCTGATAGTTTAACTTATAGTCGTTGTCCTCATCTGATACTCTGTAGATAGCAGCAACTGTTATAATATTCTTATCATTCAAAAAGAAGTCCGAACCAAACCGCAGGTTATTGGACCATCCGCCTCTCTCCCTGTCACTGTCTCGAATAGTATAATACAGGGTATCTCCAGGAAAAAATGTCTGAAAAGAACTTCCACCACCGGGGCTTTTTCGATAATCCAACCCGTAACTAGCAAACAGGTTGGTCCATTTTTTACGGTAGTTTAAGTTAAAACTGCCTCCGAAGTTTTCCGGATATCCCACAATTGCATTAAATGATCCGTTAATCCCTTCCCGTTTTTCTTTTTTAAGAATGATATTGATTATTCCCGCCGACCCTTCTGCATCGTACCTGGCAGAAGGATTAGTCACTACCTCTACCCTTTCAATCATATTGCTTTGCAATTGTCGTAAGCCGTCTGCAGTGTTTATACCTATCAGTCCACTTGGTTTACCATCAACCAAAATTCTCACATTATCACTTCCTCTCAGACTCACATTGCCTTCTACATCTACAGTAACCGAAGGTATATTATCCAGAAGATCAGAGGCACTGCGACCGGCATTGGTAAGGTCTTTACCCACATTGAACACCCTTTTGTCCAAAGTCATGGTCATGGAACTTTTTTCTCCCTGTATGATCACCTCATCCAAAAGCTCAGTATTGGGCTGTAAACGAATAACACCCAGATCTTTGGTCATCTGTTCACGATTTAATCGAATGCCTCCAATGTCCTTAGATGCATAGGAAAGAAAGTTTATCCGTAAGATAAAATTGCCCGGTCTGCCGGTTATCTCAAACTTACCTTCCATATCGGTCACCGCTCCACCGGCGATGGAACTGTCCTTTTCAGCGATCAGCGCCGCCGTAACATACTCCAGGGGTTCTCCGGAATCAGCGTCTAAGATCTGGCCGGTCACCCTGAAAGGTGACTGTCCATCTCTGCCAGGTCCTTGCCCTCTTTCCTGGGCCAGCATACATAAGGGTAAAATCAAAATTATAGATAGGATAAAGGATTTCATGTTTTAATTTAAGTTTACCCAAATTTCATCAGCGGCTCTGAAGCAATTTGGTATCAATTCTGAAGGAAATTTGAATTTTTAAATATTAAATTGAATTTCCAGTGAATGCTGTTCCTGTTGATAGTTATATGCAACTCTGAAACCACTGTAGTCACAGATTTTCTTAACAATAGCCAATCCTAAACCAAGGCCTTCGCTTTTTTGCCGGTCTTTTCTAAACCTATCGAACAGCGTATTCGGATCTACATCCAGAGCGGGTCCGGAATTGGTAATGATCAAACGCTTATCATCCAGGAAGGTTTTGATAAATCCATGCTCATGATTGTGCCTGATTGCATTGCTCAATAAGTTGTTGATCAGGATAGTGGTTAGGGTGGGATCCATATTAACCATCACTTTATCCTGATGTTGCTGCTCGATTGATATGGACTTCAGGTCCATCAATTCTTTAAAATTGTCCAGCGCCTGGGCCAACTTATCAGTAAAATTGATCTTTTCAATATTGTGAAACTCCCGGTTATCGATTTTTGTAAGCAGATTAAGCGATTGACCAAGTTTTGACAGGTGCTTTAACGAGCTTAGTGTGGCAATCACCCGGTCATTATCTTCCGGGTTAAGGCTGCCGTTGGCCAGCAGCAATTCCAGCTTTCCAATGGCATTGGTAAGTGGTGTCTGCATCTCGTGTGAAGCATTTTCCGCAAACTCTCTCAGTGAACGGTAGTCCTGCTGGATTTTTCCGGTCATCTCTTCCAGAAATGTATTTAGTTTATTAAACTCCTCTGTTCCGGTCTTGCTAAAGGTCAACGGTTCCTTCTGGTCTACTCTGAAGCTTTTTATTTTGGCCAGTGTTTTGTTGAAAGGTTTAAACAAAACCGCTCCGGCAAGCCCTCCTACCAAGAGCATCGCCCCGGTCAATAACAGGTAAATCTTGATCATGGACTCCCTGACACTATCCGCAATATCGTCTTCTTCCACTATCAGATCGAACAGAGAGATTTTATACAGCCTATCATTGATACTCTTGGTAACATCCAGCTTTATGTGTGTTTCCAGACGCTCCAGGGTACTGTGCATTACCAAAGTATCGGAAAATATAATATCCGTTTCTATCCCGCTTTCTAAAGGGTAGACCTGTATTTTGTCCCTGATAAAGGGTTTGGTGGGTGAATGGCGTTCAATCCATCGACTGAAAAAATCCAGGCGCTCTAGCAGAAATCTCTCCTGCTCTTCATCGATTTCCTGTTTCACCACCTGGTAGGTAATCAATCCTCCCACGAAAAACACACCCAGCGAGATCAACAGGAATAACAGGGTGAACTTCAGTATCAGCTTCATTGGGTCGAGATAAATTTATAACCGGATCCGTACATAGTAGTGATAGCGTCCTTGCCGCCTGCTTCGGTGATCTTCTTCCTTAAATTCTTTATGTGCTGATACACAAAATCAAATGAATCCAAAGCATCAATATAATCCCCCCATAAATGCTCTGCAATACTTTGCTTGGTCAAAACCCGGTTTTTATTCACTATAAAATAAAGCAACAATTCGTATTCCTTGCGGGTGAGATCAAGCAGTTGCTGGTTGACCATTACTTCGTGTTTTTCGGTATCTATCTGGATATCTTCGCAAAGGATAACATTGCTACCCTGTAGCTGCCTTCTTCTGAAAATCGCTTTTAACCGGGCATTTAGTTCAGCAAAATGAAACGGCTTGGGCAAATAGTCATCTGCACCTAATTCCAGTCCCTCAATTTTGTCCTGCAGAGAATTCTTTGCAGACAGGATTAACACGCCCATTTTGGTATTGGTTTGTTTTACCCACCGCAATATATCCAACCCATTGCCATCCGGCAGCATCAGGTCCAGCACCAGTAAATCGTAATCAAAACCACCCAATTTGGACATGGCTTGCTCAGTAGACGCAGAAACCTCACATACATACCCTTCTTTGGATAAATAGGTATGCATATTCTGTGCTAACTCAATATGATCTTCGACCAATAACACTTTCATACTCACAAAGATACAAGAGGTTTTTGAAGAGATTTTGAAGTTTTCAGACCTATTGAATTGTACATTTTCATTTTAAAATTGAAATTATATGTTACATTTGGGCTTTTCATCTTCACAGGGTTATGTCACATTCCTATCTTATCGCTGGCACTATCACCGACAAAGCCAGTAAACCTTTATCAGGGCTGGTGGTGAAGGCATTTGATGTCGATCTCCTTTCGGAAGACGATTTCCTGGGACAGGGTGAAACAGCCTCTGACGGCAGTTTTACTATTTTATACCGACAAGAACAGTTTGTAAAGAATGTATTAGAATCCTTCACTGAAGGAGGCCCTGATATTGTCTTGACTATTTATGACCGAAACGGAACCTTGCTGCATTCCACTACGCGTCGAAGTGGCGGAGAACGTTTTGAAAAATACCACATAGAAATCTCTGATCTCTGATCTGTGATTACCAGGTATACCCACCGGATGGCGGTGGCCATAATGCCAGCATCCGGCGAAGCAGCACCACCTCACCCAGGTGATAACTGATATGGGAGGCCATAGCTTGTACTACGTTGAAACCTGAGGGATAATCTCCCATAGCTTTCCGAAGGCAATCAGGTTGAGGCAGCATAGTATCATTAATATATCTAATACCGGTCAATAATTTGCCCAGCTCCCTCTTGTAAACAGCTTCATCTGAGGGAGCCTTATCAAATTCCCATCCATCATCACTGGTTTTTGAAGGAAGTACTTTCATGCCTTCGAGGCGGCTGATCCACCGGTCCTGCCAATAATTAAGATGTTTGAGCAATTGCCAAATGGTATGTGGTGAATTGGCCACTTCCATTCCCGACTGCCGCCAGGTGAGTCCTTCGAAAGCCCTCTCAACCGAGACATGTGCTCTTTCACCAGCCAGTGCATCAGCCAATATCTGGCAAACCAGTTGGGAACTTTCTGAATGGGTAGTATTAGTAGTTTCCATAAGCTTATCTTTTAAATCCCAAGCGCCATTTACCTGGCAATACTTTTTGATCACTGGCTTTTCTCTGTACCACAATTGCAATTATTACCCCGGTAACGATCAACGCTGCTCCCAACAATCCCCATATTGAAATTTTTTCAGGTTCGATCCAGTCCACACCTATCACGGTAAGTATTTCCATGGTTATAATGGTTATTATCGGGTTAACCGTCACTATAATGCCTACCTTGTTGGCCGGGATAAAGCGGAAAGCTTCAGCGATGGCACCATAGGCTAATAATGTATTAAGTCCCAGGAATAATAACAGCAGCCAAACAGGCCAGCTAAAAGTTGTCAATGCACCATAGTCTACCAGTGGCAGCATCAGGATGGCAGGTACTAAATAAATTACCAGGTTGAGTCCCTGTGCATGATACCGCTGTACTAATCCCTTCTGAAGACTGGCAAAAACCACCCAGGCCAGCGCTGCTCCGATTACCCAGGTTATTCCCAGGTTATAATTATCCGGAGAAGTGAGCAACTGACTTATCTGATCCCGGTAAAAGATTCCAAAGCCAAGAATAGCTACTAAAAAGCCCAATGCCTGCAATCCGTTTATCTTTTCTTTATAGATGATCAGACCCACCACAATCAAGAGCAATGGTGCCAGTTGAATAATTATCTGGGCATTGCTGGGTGATGTCAAATCAAGGCCCTTGATATACCCGATGTAATTCCCAGCCAGTGCCACAGCGGCAATTACGGCATATGGAGGAGGTTTCTTAAGCACCTGCAGCGCTGCTCGTTCCCTGAAATATAACACCAGCCACAAGGTGAGAAACGCAATAAGAAAACGTGCCCAAACGATGGTTAAAGCCGGCACATAATCCAGTGCCACCTTTAAGCTAATCGCTAAAAACCCCCAGATAAAGGCCGCTGATACGGCATACAGAATTCCCTTATTTCTGGCAATCATACTAAACTCATCTCCATGGTTATGTTCGCTCTTTGATACATCGACTTATGATGATCTGAGCAAACAGGTATAAACCCCAGCTTCTTATACAAGCTGAGGGCCGGTATTAATTTTTTATTTGATTCCAGAATCAATTTTACAGCTCCTCGTTGAACAGCCCGGTCAATTACCGCAAGTCCCAGTTTCTCACCGATGTGTCGACCCTGATATTCCTCATCCACCGCCATTTTTGCAAGTTCGTAGGTATCCTGGTCCAACTTGATTAAGGCACAAGTTCCTACAATCTTATCGTTGAATTTAGCAAACAGGATTTCACCTCCTTCTCTGATAATCTTATCCGGATTGGTCAGCACTATTTCATCGAGCTCTTCCAACTCAAAAAACTTGTGGATCCAGGCATAGTTCAATGACTTGAAAAACTCTTTGTACTGTGGTTGATATTCGATAATATCCACCTCATCCATGCATCTTTCCTGGGTGACTTTTGCTACTCTCTGGTGTAAGCTCGAGGCTTCAAAGGATCTTTCCACCTCACGTATAGCATCAATAATATTGGTTTGATGCTGGTTGATCATGCGATGGATGGCTACCGCCACATCATTCCATACCTCCTGGATATCAGGCAACAGTGCCTTTCCCTTGTCCGAAAGTGACAGCAGTCTCCTGCGGCCGTCTAACTGGTCCTTTACCGCCACCACCAAATCTTTTTTAAGTAGTTCCCGTACCACCTGGCTTACCGACGCATGGGTAATACCCAAATCCCTGGCAATTTCCGTTACCCCTCTGGGAGCCTTCTTACTGAGTGTGTAAAATACCGGAAACCACCTGGGCTCAAAATCAACATCATTATCCCGGTAGACCTTACTACCGTCTCTCATAATTTGATCACTGAGTCGTTTTAGCCTACTCCCTAATGCCAACTCTCCAAGATGATTAAAAACATCCATGACAAAATTTGTTGATAATATATGTAAGTACTTACGTATATTATTATCAATAGTTGTGGGCAGTGCAAAATTAGCAACTAATTCATATACTTCCTTATTATGTCCAACAGGAGGTTTTGTGGAATGGGTTTTCCAATATGTTGGCTCATGATATTAATTAACTCATCTACCATCTGGTAGTTAAAACCCAATCTTAACCCTATTTCGTGGCAAAGTTTTATTTCAGATTCTCCCACAGCCCCATCAATTTTCATCAGGAACAGCAAATGGTATAATAAATTCATTCTTTCCTGCTCATCCTTTGGTAATACAAAAACCAGATGCTCAGGATGTTGATCTATCCTTTCCACATCAGATTTATCTAACCCCAACCTAACAGCAACGTGCTCAATAAATCTAATCTCATTTACGTGATCCCTGTTGTCGGCTTCCGCAAGCATCAATAATACCGCGATATAGCTCTCTTTGGTGGACCGGTCCCCAGGTATGGCTGGCATTTCAAATATTAATTATTAGTCCATCGTAACTGCATTCCAGCGCTACCCTATCTTGGTTTTCTAACATTTCAGGTCCCAGATGATTCAAGATAATTCTTTGGCAATGCAGGTTTTCCCGTTGATCCATAATCGTCTGATAATTCAAATGGGTTGGTGTGTGGCTATCGTAGAAATTGCATTCGCATATGAACAGATCTGCTGATTCACTTATTTTAAAAAGCTCATCGGTCCAACCGGTATCACCGCTAAAGGCCAGGGTCTTATCCTGATAACTTATTCGCAGGCCATGTGGTAACGCTTCCGGTACATGTATTACCGGATAACTTTCAATTCGCAGAGGACCCTGGGTAACCACTCCGGAATGGTGGTATTCCACAAAATTTACCTTAAATGATAGCTTATCCAGGGTTACCATGGGATACATAATGTCCAACAACTCTCCTACCCTCCGGCCAATTCCCGGTGGACCAATAATATTCAACGGTGTTTTTCTTTTGTGTTTGTAGTTGGCATCTAATAGCATAAAAGGCAGTCCCCCAAAATGGTCTCCGTGAAAGTGGCTTATTATTATACTGTCGATAATGCCCGGATCGATCCCGCTGTTATTCATAGCCATCAGACTGGTAGCGCCACAATCAATCAGGAAAACGTAGTCGGGAAGTTCCACCAGAAAACAGGTTTGATACCTGCCGCCACTGCAAAAAGCATCACCGGTACCTAAAAAATGTATCTTCATGATGGGATTATTCAGACTTTTAGAATACTCTCGGCAGCCAGACCATAAGCTTTCAAATAGTGTGATATCAGGTATTTCCAGTCAAAGTTCTCCGCACAGCGTTCAACTTCATTTCGCATCGTGATACGGCTACGCCTGCTGGAATGGATAAAGGTCAGGAAAAAATCAGCCAGTTGTTCTGCCGAAACGGTATCGGTCTGTTTGCTTCTCCTGACTACATAGACGCCGGAATTTTCGTGATTCGGTATGGTCCTCAAGACAAAATCACCAAATCCCGATAAGTCAGAAGTTATTGCCGGTACCCCGCTGGCAATACATTCCATTGGTGTATACCCCCAGGGTTCGTAATAGCTGGGAAAAATTCCCAGGTGACAACCTCTGACAAACTGTGAGTATTCAATTCCAAACAATGGATTGGTGGGACTGATAAACTGAGGATGATATACTATTTTTACCCGGTCTTCCTGTCGATTTTGAAGCTCGGATTGCGCCAGGTATTTCAGAATGTCATCATTTTGCGGGTTAACCAGGTCGTGGGTTACCACAGGTGGCAGATCATCTGTCTTCCAGCTCTGCAAGGTCCTTCTCAGGCGAAGCTTCCAGTAATCGTCAACCATCTTATTGAGATCTGGTAGGTAATACTGGGCATTGGCTGCGGTTGAGTGAAAGAGCTGGTCCCGGACCTGTCGAATGATCACATCGCAGGTTTGTCGAATCTCTTCCATCACTCCCCTGCTTTGCAAGGTATCGGGATTGATGGAATGTACTTCTTTATTGGTAACAAAGAACACCACTACCGTCATTTCCGATTTAGCCTTCTTCATTCGCTCGTTCAACAGCGACAAGGCAGAGAGCGTTAGATCAAATCCCTTATTGACATACTCATACCGGCCAGAGGTAAAGAAATAAAGTGTTTTATCCAGGTTGAAACTATAGGATTGAAAGAAGTGTCCCATTACAAACTGGTGAATTTCCTCCTTATATTCCTGGTGGATAACCTGAACCTCGTGCTGGACGTCAAATTTCTTTATGTTAATACCATTGGGCAGTACAATATCCGGCTTACGGCCCAATAGATACTGGCATTCCCTGGCAGTGACATCACTAACTGTGGTAAATACATCACATTGCTGGGCTGCTGCTCTTTCAAAACGGGCCAGTGTTTCAATCCCAAAATGTTTGGCCTCTTTTTCCCACTCAAAGAAAGGAAGGTGGTTGTAGAAGGTGGGATTGTTCATGGCCAGGTACCTGCCTAAAATTGTGGCGTGAGTAGTAAATATCATGCTGATGTTTACTTTCTCCTTACGCAGGTCCGGGATGCAAGTACCACCCATCCATTCATGAAAGTGTCCCATCAATTGGGCCTTTGCTGGCACTTTTTCCGCCAGGATTTGCAAATAGGTCTTGACCAGATACCCAAAAGCCACCACCTTGTTGATCAACTCATCATTGTCCGGTATACCAATCTGGTGATTTTCCCATATAAAATATTTGATCTCCGACAACCGCTCCATTATATCCTTGGGGTCCACCAATACCACTTTTGGCCTGCCAGCTACCAGCCATCTGCCATAGTGGACGGAAAAGCCAAGCTCTCGCATACTCAATACTGCCTCTCCAATAGGACCATTAATGTTTTCCAGGGGTTCAAACTCACCCCTTACATCCCGGTGAACATAAGGGCCTATGGCACAGTAATTATCATTGAATTTTTCTACGATGCTCGATGCCTTGGTCCGAATCACCGTATATATACCACCTACCTGATTACAAACTTCCCAGGCAGTTTCTGTAAGGAATTTTTCTCTTGGATTTGACTTGGTTTTTTTCGCCACGTTGTTTTGGTCTGTTGGAATAATATAAGCCTAAATATCATTTTATCCAAGGTAATAAAATTACCCCTGAACCGGTATCTGTTCATAATTATTTAAAGTAATACTTAAAGAAGAAGGGAAGCTAGCGCCGCTTATTCAGCTTGTAGAAGAGACCGCCGCCAACGCTAAAAGAGTTAAACGATCGACCCTCCAAACCTATTTTTCCCAGGCCGTATTGGTAGTTAAGTTCTACCTGGGCAGACAATCGGTGATTGAAGTAGTGCTCAATACCTGCATGGCCTGAAATACTCCCCAGGCTGACCTGAACATCATTGGATTTCACCGTTTCGTCAAACTTCACCAATTGCTCGTTTTGGATCTCCAGGAAACTGTAGGTAAACTTCTGACTTAATAATATATCAATGGTTGGCCCTCCGCCGACAAAAACCGACCAGTTGCGATTCAGAGGTTTATAATACCTCAAATATATCGGCAGCTGCAGCATCTTATTCTCAACGGATATTTCATCGGGAGATGTGGAGAATGACCCAAAACCCGGATAGTTCAACAGTGTGATGCGTTCGAAATTATCGACATCATCGACATCGTCCAGTTTATAGGGAATTTCCTGGTAAGACAATCCACTCATCAAATGCAGACTTTTTCTAATGGGTGATTCTATCAGCAGACTTTGCCGAGAGGTAACAAACCGCTCTCCCAGATCCGGGTCGGGAATGAGATACCCCGCGGTAATACCAATCCTGGGCTGAATCGGGTAATCCCATTTTTTCTTTTTGGGAGGCAGAACCACCCCGCGTACAAACATGTCATCGCCATTGAGCCCGTCAAACTGGTAGGTCTGGCTAAAAGGATCTATAGGGTTCACTGCAATTACTGAACTTGCCTTGTAAGATGCAGTGGCTGGTTCTAATGCCGCAACTGACTCCAATACCACTGAATTTAATTCAGATTGGGGAAATCCGGTAACCGAAGCACGCTCACTGGCACTGGCTGTGGCGGTAATCTTATAAACTGACAACGGATCAAACAGGTCATATACTGCGGCTTCATTGGTACTTGCTAATAACCGGTCACCTGTTCCATTATCCAAAAAAGACTTACCCAGATAAGTATCACCTACCAGGTATATGGTGTCTGTCGCAGAATTTTTATTCGACTCGGTCAACAAAGTCACCAACTGCTCCAATTGATCCTGCTCTCGATCCACTTTATACAGTAGACCGATATTTAATAAAGTGATGATCCCCAAACTGCTGGCCACCAGAAGACCTTTCCACCGTGAATACCAGGGCAGTGGTGTCAGTAGATCAAGCCGGTAATCAAGAGCTTTCCAGGCCTGCTCATTGTAAGCAGGACTAATCGACTCCAGTTTGTTCTTAACTATATGGTCAAATTGCCGGTCATCCATAATTTGTATTGCCTTCTTGATTGGCACTACTAATCATTTTCTTAAGGCGAACCCTGGCCTTGGATAAATTAGATTTACTGGTACCTTCACTAATACCTATTTTTTCTGCGATTTCCCGATGATTGTAACCTTCCACCACATATAAGTTAAAGATCAAACGGTAGGCCGGAGGTAACTGACTCACCATTTCTCTGATATCATTAGCTGCAAGTTGATCCAGCACATCGGGCTTGATATGTTCCGTGTCGACGGTCTCTATCTCCAGTGAATGGTAATGTTTTTCGTTTTTGCGGTAATGATCTATGGCAGTATTTATAAAGATTCTCCTGGCCCAGGCCTTAAATGATCGGTTGGGATTGTGCTGATCTATTTTAGCAAAAATCTTAAGGTATCCGTCGTTTAGCACTTCCATTGCTTCATCTTCATCATGTGCATAGCGCAAACAAATACTCATACTATATGGGTATAAAAGCTTAAACAGCTTTTTTTGCGCCCGGCGATCCCCTCTACGGCACTTTTTTAATATAGGATCAATTATCTTCTTGTTATCAAGATCCAAGTAGACCGATTTTTCACTATTAGGACGCATTTGCAGAATGGTTTGGTTGCCTGAAAGGCACTATTAATATATACAACACACTGAACTATGGTAACCGCAAAAATCATGCTCAAAACTACTAGGCAACCACCACAGTTTGGTATTTCGTCATGTTGAGGAATTCGCAGGTGGTGCAAACTAACTTTATGAAGAAACTATTGTGGTCAATTTTTGTTCTGATAATCCTCCTTATTTTTATCGGATTGAGCTCGTGCCTGGAAACAGGAGATGAAGAACGCCCGGGAATGGCCTTTAGCGCGGATGCCTTACTGACTAAGGTCTGGGAAGTTGAAATGTTTCAGGATAACGGAAAGAACAAAAGCAATCTCTTTCACGGTGTATTCCTGGAGTTCCGCCCTAACTTTGTTTTTAAGATCACTACCGGATGCGAAATACTGGAAGGGGAATGGATACTATCAAATGATAGTACCCTGTTGGTAATACGAATTCCCGGCGCCCCGGAGCCATTTAACCAACTGGAAGATGAATGGGTGGTAACTTCCATTACGGAAACTACCATACATATTATCGAACAGGACAATAAGGGGAACGAAGAGTTCATACTGAAAGTCACCCCTTTAAGATCTCTCAATTGTCACTCATGCGCTACGGTTAACGATGTGTTGACGGACAGCGTATGGTCCATTACCAACTTCGTCACTCCATCCCAGGAATTAACAGACCAGTCCAGGGGGGCCTATCTGGATTTTGATGAAGGTGGAGAGGTTACACTTCATACTTATGATCAAACGGTATCCGGCAGCTGGGTGATAACTGACCAGTGCCATACTTTGGTTATTCAGTGGTTTGATGATAAAATATCTTCAAAATTATTTCAACTACTGGAAGACCACTGGTACATCCATGGCATCGGTCCGCAATCTGTCTCACTGGAAACTGATAACCAGGTTTATCTGGAGCTTGCCAAAGGCAAGTTCCAGGACTGTACTGAGTTGCATACTAACATGCTAAATACTTCGTGGTCCATTGAATTTGTTTCGATAAACGAAGATGATGTCAGTGAGAACTTCTGGGGTACCGGCTTTACGTTTCTTGAAAACAACAAATTAGCCACTGAGGTACTTATCGGTCCCGCAGTACTGGGCCAGTGGATGCTGGCAGCAGAATGCAACAAACTTAATCTCGAAATCCAGGCCGGACAATTGAAGGGACTCAGCGGGGCCTGGATGATAACGGAACTAAAGCAGGAACAAATTACTCTGGTACTGGAAGAAGGAGCACTAAGCGTAGCAATGCGACTTCGCAAAGGCCAACCGAAGCCTACCGCCAACTGCCTGCTGTTTATTGATATCCTGACCAATAAAAAATGGTCTGTAGCAAATTTTGAAGAGAACGAAGCACCCAGTGATCCCGATTTACTGGGCTTTCAAATGCGGTTTAACAGGGATGGAAGCCTAATTATCTGGAACGATAACCAGGAGGTAGAAGCCAGCTGGTATCCGATCATGGATTGTAAAAGAATTATTATCGACCTGGATCGTCAGAGCAATATTGGCAAATTTTCAGGGAAATGGAGCATTGTAAAATCCTACAATAATAAAATGATCATGGTGTATGAGAAAATGGACATTAAAAGGACTATGGAATTAGCTGGAATTTAGTGATCTGAAGTTCTTGCCCATTATTTTTTTAGTTTTGGTAAATGGCGGTTTCCCTTTTGGAAACCGCTATTTTTTTGCAGAAAACCATTGCTCGACCACCTGTTGTGCCTTTTTTCCCGTGGGAACAAATCGGCGGTCTTCTTCGGATTGCAACCTGGGGTCTGTGGGCCATTTCCACCATAGAATACCGTCAACCGTAGGGGTTTGCGCCATAGCCTGAAACACTGCCTGATAGCAAAGGGCCTGGTGGACTTCATTAAAAGGTTTTTCCCCGGCCTCTGCATGTGGCTGGTCCCATGGTGAGGTTACACTTCTAAATCCTATCTCCGTGAACACTACCGGAATTTGATATTTCGATTTGACCCGGTTTACCTTTTCCAGAATTTCTGTGAATCCCTGTTCCAGATCCTGAACAGTTGGTGATTGCTGCCTGGACAGGGGGTAATAACAATTGAGTCCGATAAAATCCAGCTGATCCCAAAACTTAATACCTTCGAATTCATCTCCCCAATTGGCTGCATAAGTGATCTTTCCGCTATAGATGCTGCGAACTTTATTAATAAGTTCCCTCCATCTTTGTTCCTGGCTGATGGTTGCCCTGGAAAATTCAACCCCGATACAAAAAGCATCCACATTGTACATTTCCGCCATCAGGGCATAATGGCTAATCCATTGGTAATAGTGGGTGAAAAACAGGTCCCAGTCAGCTGCTGAGGCCATATCAACTTCACCCGGCCAACTACCTCTTATCCATACATGTGGTTTTAGCATGGTAAACAACCCCTGTGCCTGCGCATTGCGTATAGCGTGGATTACTCCCTCATCATTTTCACTACCCGGACGTTGGCTAAACCTAAATGCTGCCGGTTTTTTGGGATCGCTCATCCAGCTGTAAGGTACAATGGCCACTGCATTAGAACCGAGCTGAGATACCATTTCCAGCGAGCTGGCAGACAGTAATGAACCATATCCATTGTAAATCTGATAGCCTTCATGAGTAAAATTAAATCCTTGCAGGAATTTAAAATCCCTGGCAGCAGTGGTACTAGCTGGCAGATGCTGAGAACTAAGCCACCCCTTCCACTGCACCGTCAGCTCATCCAGCTCTTCTCTTTCCGGAGACCATGAATGATAGCGTTCTAGAAATTGCTGTTCTCCCCAATACTCCAGTAAAAAGTGACAGAGACTTCCGGCAAGCGACTCTCTAACCAGTATTGACATGGAACTGAATTGTTCAGGGGATAACAGTTGTTCCATGGTAAGCTCACCAACACTATTCGTCAGGTGCCCAGCCCAGTAAGTAGCACCGTATTGCTGCCACCTGGGATTGAGATATACTGACAACCCGATCTCCAACACCTGCCTGGAAGGCTTTCCCAGAAGCATTCTCAACATCAGCTGATTCTCTTTGCCCGGATATCGTTCACTTAAGTGTTTATCGAAAGCAGTATGAACTTCACGGCCTTTAAAATCCACATGACTCTGATCTGTTACACCGGTCATGAGGCCCTTGATTTCGGTAGAAGGATATATATAGTATGCAATGGTTGTATCCGGCAAAGCCTGTCCTATCAATTGCGCCAGCGCAGTAACTTCATTGTTACAGGTGACCGTAAGGTCTGACATAGAGGAGACATTTAAATCCTGGTGAAAACTTTTGAACAGGAAGGGCCCGGAATGCCACTCATGAACCACATCGCCGGGCAATGACAATTGCTGTTCCGGATCCCAGTCCCATCTTGATTCAGGGTCTTGGGAAAAATTGCCCAATACTATCTTCTTACCATCACGCACAACCTGGTAATTCCAGCTACTTCGGAACATGCCTGTGATGTACTGATTCGCCAGTTCCCATATACGGGATTCATTATTGGAGGTAAAGACGCCCAGGGGCATCTTCACATTTAACGGGTTGGGGTAATATGAAAGCATCAATGCATGCTGGTCAGCATCGAATCTCTTTTCTGATAATACAATTTGTTCATTACTAAAAGCAAATGGTAAACGGTGAATGATCAGGTCGAGCCATTTATTTTGTGCGGGTGCTCCAATCAAAACTGTGGGAGTAGCTGCTAGTTCTTCCCGGGTTACCTGCGCGGAATTTTTAACCAACAGTTGCCACCGGGGATGATGAAAGTCATTTACTAGTCTCCTAAGGCTATCCCCGAACTGTGAGTTCTCCCAATTATCTACCAGCAGAATCTTTTGTTGTTCCCTGAGCATACTGTATAAATCCCTGCGAGTCACATCTTTTTTATCGGGATCAACAGGCCCTTTGCCCTGCAACTGGCAACCCATGGCTATACTCATCATTAGCCAAACCAAATATCCGGGTTGTTTTAGTAAATGCACTTTTTAACGTACTTTAACATAAATATAGAACTATTACAGTTTATTGTTGTTTCTAAATTAACCATAAGAAACACGGA
>JAUIKU010000349.1 GCA_030430675.1 Bacteroidia bacterium
TACTACAAATGGTCTTAGCTACAATACTGGTATTGATCAAGTTGGCTGCTGACTTATATCAGCATCGAAAGGGAATACCTGTTTCGCATGGCATGGAGTGGATTGCCTTTACATTGGCGGCAACGGTCGGAGCATTTCAAGTCGAACGGTGGGAGTTGGTTCTTTTGTGTTTAGGTTTTTTGTTCCTGTCTTTCGATTACCTGTACAATTATTTCACAGGCAATGACCCGGATTATCTGGGTGACGGGAAGGATGATGCAGTAAGTGATAAGATTTTAAAATGGATTCAAAACAAGACGAGCAAATGGGTAGTATTAGCATTAAGAATTTCGGTTTTTGGATTGGCCTGCTGGCTCTATTATCGGTAGGGTGTGATTCCGGAGGGGACGTAGCCCCGATCGAGGCAGAGCCGTGGTTAACGGTATCGGTACCGGTGATCGAGGGTGACAGTGTATCACTTTCCCTGGATGCCTCACAATCGTTCTCGGGCGGTGATGGAAGGATAATAGGCCGAACCCTGGTAATTAACTCCGCTCCCGAGATCCCAATGAATGGGGGAGTAACCCATCACATGAAATGGCACTTCAACCAACTGGCAAGCATAGCAAATGTTCCAATATCGGTGGAATTGAGCGTGTACATTACCAATGAAGGGGAAATCGATATCTGGAAGGTATCAGAGCCGGTGATCATCAAATTTTTTATCGATCGGATTATTAACAATACCCCTGAGTGGGGAGTCTCTATTTACGATTCAGAGGGTAGCAAAGAATATTTCTTACAATGATCACACCGGTTATGATAGGAGAAATGGGAAATGTCATTCAGAACATTGCTCAAATCACCCATGATGTACCCGAAATAATTACATCACAGTGGGTTATCAAAGGCTTGTTAGGTGCATTGACCGCTGTGGTTGCGGCCTTCATTATCACCTTGAAGATGTTTTACAGCTTCATAGTCCGCACTCAAAAAGAGATCATTGATAATCACCGGGAATTCAATGACAGGGCAGAGCAGAGAAGCCAAAAATCTGAGACTATTATCCAGGAAAATACCCGGGCATTTGAATCATTGAAACCTTTGTTGGATCACGCACTTAGGGAACTTGAAAAAAGAAGATAGTTATGGAAGCAATTAGCGCATTTGGATTATTCGAACTGATAATATTTATGGCTGGTGTGGCATGGCCAATACTTAAGGAGTTGAAAAGTGCAACAGCCAAGTATAAATCGGAGTTTCGCATTCGTGTATTCTGGCTTGAAAACAACTGGAAGGTATTCACCGGTATAGGATTTTCACTGGTAGCCCTGGTTCTACTCCTGGCCGTGGCTTCTCCGGAGGAAATTGGGGGCGCTGTGTTCCGTGTATCAATCTTCGCTTGCGGATATTCTCCCAACCAGGAGGTACAGTCAACTATGGATAGACGAAAAATTTAATACTATGAAAAAGAAGAACATTTTACATCAGCTATTTAACACCGCATTCCCATGGCTGGCCATGGTACCGGTGGCTCTGTATTTTTATCTATTCCAGCCTCAATCTGTTTGGCAAGGATTGCTGTTTTTTGTAATGGTCGCAGCCCTTGGATTTTGGGGATGGGTTAGATCCCAAAAGTAAATGGAACTTTTGCTGCCCAGATTCACCCGGGACCGGGATACTACACTCGGCCTTTTGTTCCTGGACAACGTTTGGGAATGCTTCACACTTGAAGATGAATACCGGGTGACAAAGGTAGCGGGAAAGACCAGGATCCCGGCAGGGAAATACGAAGTCAATTTCCGTTTGGTAGTAACTCCACTTACCGAAAAGTACAGGGCAAAATATTCTTGGTTTGAATGGCATCTTGAGTTACAGGATGTTCCAGGATTCAAGAATGTCTACATCCATATTGGTAACTGGCATACCAATACCAGGGCCTGTATCCTGGTAGGATCCAGTTGTGACTCAAAGGGAGCTCCGGATTCGGTAGGCAATTCAACGGCAACATACAAACTGTTATACCTGAAAGTGGCCACAGCCTTGCGGACTGGGGAAAGGGTGTTTATTGATATCAAGGATGAACCGGATTTAATGGCAGCTTGACATGCTAGATGTATAAAAAAGGCTACAAACCTTACATGCCGGCGCTACCAGGTGGCCAGCTGCGGATCCGGACATACGCAAAAGCGTTACAGTGCGATTCCAGGCAGTAAATGAACATTCGGAAAATTGAGATTAGAATAAAAACGTTGAATTTAGATCAAAACCTTACATGCCGATGCGATACTGGATCGTAATAATATTATTATGCCTTTGGGTGGCAGGATTCCTTACCGGGAGATTTGGTACACCTCAGGTTGATCAATCGATGATCACCAAGGCCCGGAAGGATTCAGCCAGGTATGCCATCCAGGTCGACTCACTTCAAAGCGAAATAAGGCGTTCTAAGCAGCTGACAGCTGACAGCATCCAAGTATATCAAAAAAAGATTGAGGATCTGGAGGCTTCAAATGAGGCGCAAATAGATAGCTTTTTCGTGGTTCGGTACAAACAGCCAATAACTCAGTTTGAAACCAAAAAATCAGCGGCTATTGACCTGGTTGATTTTGATCGTACCAGGATCGAATTGATCAGCTGTGAAAATGTCAACTCTCTCCAGGCCCGGATGCTCAAAGTTAAAGACGATATCATCCGGTCTGATAGCATTCAGCTAGTGCAGATCCCGGGCATGGAAAAAGAGATCAAGAGATTAAGACGAACTATCTTCTGGACAAAGGTTGGTAGTGGTGCTGCAGTAGTCCTGATCCTGTTAGTAGCAGTATAAATTAGGGGTCCTCAAATCGTTGTCCTTTTTTTAAGAAACGGGCTTTATTTTCTTAGTGGCATGAATTCTCGATTGCTGCTATTTAAGCTTTTACGCGGTGCCTGGCTCATGGAGCGTGGTGCTGCAGAGGCTTATTTCCCTGCAGTAACCAGGTTTATTCAAACTGGTAAAGCAGATTTTTTCACCGATATAAAAGAGGAAAATGAGCAAAAGGCTCTACCATTTGCTATCAGTGTTATTA
>JAUIKU010000114.1 GCA_030430675.1 Bacteroidia bacterium
AGCGGTCCAACAGCGCCTGGTCGTTATCGCCTTCCCACGAAACGGTATCCGGGACGGCATCGTCCGGTTGCGGCTGGTTTATCAATTCGAGAAGTTCCTGGTTGAGATCCAGGAACTTCAAAAGACTGATTACCTGAAAAATAATGAGGGCAGAAATCAACAGGGTAGAAAGCGCAAGGAGGCCATCCTGAATAAAATCAGCTAATAGAAAAGCGCAAAAGGAAATGGCGGCAATTCTTAATAGTAGATTGAATTTAAGTTGACTATAGCCCATGTTTTTCCAGCCGCCTGTAAAGGCTGGCTCTGGTTAATCCTAGCTCCTTTGCTGCCTTTGATATGTTGCCTGAGCTTTTTTGTATGGCCTTTTGGATCAGATTCTTCTCCACCTCTTCCAGATTATAGGAGTCCGCTGCGGAGGATTGGCTGTCACCCTGTGAGTTTAGAAAGAAGAAATCATCTGGTGTCAGTAAATTGGATTCACTCATAATGATTGCCCGCTCAATAGCGTGTTGCAACTCCCGCACATTCCCAGGCCATGGATAGTCTTGCAGCATCTTCACAGAACTTGATGCCAGTTTGGCCACCGGCTTACGATACTTGGTACTGTATGATTTCAGGAAATGTTCGCCCAAAAGTGGTATGTCCTCCACCCTTTCCCTGAGCGCCGGTAGATAGATCTCCACTGTGTTGATCCGGTATAGCAGGTCTTGACGGAAGCTATTGTCCTTTACCATATCATAAAGGGGCATATTGGTGGCACATATCAACCTGATATCTACGGGAAGTGATGTGTTGGAACCAATACGGGTAATCTCCCGGTTTTGCAGGGCAGTCAATAGTTTGCTTTGCAATGGGTGACTAAGATTACCTATTTCATCCAAAAAGAGTGTTCCGGAATTGGCCAGCTCAAATCTTCCCACCCTGTCTTCCCGTGCATCGGTGAAGGCCCCCTTTTTGTGTCCGAATAATTCACTTTCAAAAAGAGTTTCCGTAATGGCTCCCATATCTACGGAAATGAACACGTTGTCGTGCCTGTTAGATCGCTGATGGATCGCCCTTGCCACCAATTCCTTTCCGGTACCGTTTTCACCCAGAATGAGCACATTGGCATCGGTTTGTGCCACCTTGTCAATAATGGAAAAAACGTTTTTCATGGCAGTACTCTCCCCGATCATTTCCTTAAAAGGTTGGCTTAACCCTTCAACCAACTGCTTCTTTTCCTGCTTTAGTTTGTCAACTTCCTTGTACGAATTCTTCAATCTAAGCGCAGATGATATGGTGGCAATGAGTTTTTCATTCTGCCAGGGCTTTAAAACGAAATCCGTGGCCCCCTGTTTCAACGCCTTGACGGCCATCTCGACATCTCCAAAAGCGGTAATCAGGATGACTACCGCAGATGGGTCCTTCTCCAATATTTGGTTGAGCCAGTAAAACCCTTCTTTTCCACTGGTGATATCCGTACTGAAATTCATGTCCAACAGAATGACATCGTAGGTATCATTATTTAATAAGAAGGGAATCTTTTTGGGATTTTTCTCAATCAGTACTTCATGAGCGTGCCGCTTAAGTAATAATTTGGCTGCTAAAAGCACATCTTCATCGTCATCGATTATCAGAATTTTACCGAGTTCTTTTTCCACGAATTTTAATTTTTGGTTACAAACTATCAGAGTTGATCCTAATTCTATGCCAAAAACTCCTTAATGGTGTTAACCAGGAGAATCCGGTATTTCTGCATTAGTTCTCTCAAGGCTCAATGTACGAAATCGGACATAAAATGTCACAAAACCGGGCACAAATTGTCAATAAAAAAAGGCCTTCCTGGAAAATTATAAGTGATTCCAAAACTTATAATTCCTGGAAAGCCTAAAACAATCAAAAGCTTAAGTCAAAAATATCCAATCAGTGGCTATCACACTATCCCGTAAATTGAGGGATTTTAGATGGCAGGCCGCTGGTTTTCGAGGTATGTTGTAGCAAACTGTTTAATTTAGTATGCTAACATACCATAATCGAGTTGCTTAAAAGCTTTTCCATAGTAATCTTTTTCACCATTACCAGCCTGGGGTTAGCGGGCCAAAGCAGAGGTTTTGCCTCTTACTCTGTTTCAGATGGTCTGGCGCAGTCGAACGTAATTGATATTGCCGAAGATAACCTGGGTAATTTGTGGTTGGCTACTGAAGGTGGTTTGTGCAAATTTAACGGGATTCAATTCACTACCTATAAGAAACAGGATGGATTGTCCAGCAACAACCTGCGTTGTGTGACCGTGGCCGGGAATAAGGTTTGGATGGGAACAGACCAGGGTATATCCAGTTTCGATGGACAGGAGTTTGAAAACTTCCCTTTGCCCGGTCTGCCTCAAAAGCAATGGGTTAGCAAAATTCACACCGACCATAACGGAAATGTTTGGTATGCCACCTCTGCGGGTGCCGCAGCCATTATCCCGAGAGAGGGACAAAATCCGCCTAGCAACAGCTTCGAGGTAGGCAGGGTCAGTGGCTTCGCAGATGCCGGGGACGCCCTGTGGATCAGTACCTATAAAGATGGTATTTACAGATATCAGGAAGGAAACCTGGAAAAAATAGCGCTGACTTCCGAGTTGGAAGAAGCTATGATTACTGCTATTTATTCAAACGAGCAGCAGGAAATTTGGCTGGGAACCAATGGTGGATTGTACCACTGGAGTAGCGGCACATTCCGGTTTGTGCATTCTTTTCACATGCCTTCGGGCAAATTTTACATCAACAGTATCAATGAAGAAGCGGGAGGTGCGATCTGGGTTGGTACCACTCGGGGCGCCTATGAATTTCGCAACGGGGAATGCAGCGCAGTAAACGCTTCTCACGGGCTCACCGATAACATAGTATATAAAATCCATAGGGACCGGGAAGGGACGCTTTGGTTTGGCTCCTTCGGCGGTGGTATGTATAAATCCCTGGGAGAACTTTTTACTCATATTGATAAGAAGCAGGGATTAAGCTATGACTACATTTCCTATATTACCAGAGACATCCATAAGGATTATTGGTTTGGATCTTATGGTGGCGGCGTCTATAAAGTAACCTTTCCTGAATCTCCGGAAGCATCCGTTGAGGTGGTAAATATCAACCACAAACAGGGGTTGAGCAGTGATTTCATCTATTGTTTGGTACCTGAGGTAAATGATGAGCTCTGGATAGGAACTACCCACGGCCTAAACAAACTCAGTAACGGTGTTCTAACCACATATTATCAAGAGGATGGATTGCCTTCCAACCAGGTATTCTCCATGGTTAAATGTAAAGACGGAACGTTGTACTGTGGTACCGCAGCGGGGCTGACCCGAATTGAGGCACAGGGTGCCGTGAAATTTACCAATTTTCAATATCAGGGAGATACTGACCACAATAAGATCAGGACCATATTGGAAACTGCTGAAGGTCAACTAATACTGGCGACCATGGGTGGGCTGAAAAAATTCGATGGTGAAACAATAACGGACTACTTCAGGTCAGACAGCTTAAAGCATCTACCGGTATCTACCATGTATGAAGATGAACAAGGCGGCTTATGGTGTGCTCTGGCTGATGACGGTGTATTATATCACAACCCGAAATCACAACAAGTTTATCACTTAACCGAAAGCCAGGGTCTTTCTTCCAATATTGTCTACAGTCTGGTGGTAGATAGGTATGGTTGCTTATGGGTGGGAACACCTCATGGTCTTGATAAAGTAAGTTTCGGGGAAGATGGTACCATACAGCAAATACGACATTTTGGAGCACATGAAGGGTTCTTCGGAATCGAAACCAATACCAATGCACTATTCCAGGAAGAAGATGGTTCAATCTGGTTTGGCACAGTGGCAGGAGCTTTTAAATGTTCACCGCATTTGGATAAAGTAAATAACCTGGAGCCAATTACCAGTATCACCTCGGTTCGCTTGTTTTCGGAGCCATTAGCAAGGTCAGGCCTGGAGAAATCCGGGAAAGATTGGTACCACCTGCCTGAAAACCTCACCTTGCCTCACCATCAAAATCACCTGACCTTTGAATTTTTTGGAAATAGCCTGAAAAATCCCAGTCAGGTGAATTACCAGTACAAACTTGAAAACTTCGACCGTGATTGGCAACTGGTAACCTCTAAGAATGAAGCCGTTTACACCAACTTACCTCCCGGACAATACATGTTTCAGGTGAAAGCATCCAACAATGACGGCGTCTGGAATCGACAGGCAGCATCCATAAGCTTCGAGATCACACCGCCATTTTGGCGCACATGGTGGTTTTTTACCCTGGCAGTATTGGCGGTTGGCATAGCTGGAAGGTTATATTACAAATCACGGGTTCAGACCAAACTTGATGCTCTTTTGCAGGTGGAGAAAATTAAGCATCAGGAGACCATAAAAGTACGAAGAAGGGTGGCTGAGGATTTTCACGATCAGGTAGGCAATCAATTGGCCAGCATCACTGTATTGGTACAGTTGATCCAGGCAAAGCTTTCATCCGGCAACCAAGAAGTGGAAGAAATGCTGCAGAAGCTGGGTCAGTTCACCAAGGGTCTGTTCACCGGTACCAGAGATTTTATATGGTCAATCGACCCCAAAAGTGATAGAGTGAATGAAATGCTTATTTACATCAGGGACTACGGGGAAGAGCTCTTTGAATACACTGATGTGAATTTTCATGTGGAGACCAATGATACTTTCAACGCCATTACCGAGTTGCCTATCGGATGGAGCAGGCACATTGTATATATCTTCAAGGAAGCCCTGGCCAATTCGCATAAGCACGCCGGATGCAAAAACGTTTATCTCAATTTTAACGTTACAGATCATAACTATCTATTTGAGCTTAGGGATGATGGTAAGGGACTCAATGGCTATCAAGAAGGAGATTTGCTGGGCATGGGACTGAAGAACATGAAGGACAGGGCCAGGAAAATCGGTGGCGATATCCTCATTTCCTCGCATCAGGATGCTGGTACCAAGATTATTCTGGAGGGCAAAATACCCCAAAATGAGGGATAACGCCTTACGGTGTATTTAAGTATTGTTGTTATAACGACCAAAGATCAATTTTATGAACAGGATTACCATCGTAGAAGACAATGATGTGGTTAGAGAAGGATTTGCGCTGCTTATAGACAGCGTAAACGAATTTGAAGTGGTGGGGACCTATGCCACCTGCGAAGAAGCTATCAGGAGGTTGAAAGATGATTATCCGGATGTAATTCTGATGGATATTGAATTACCTGGTATCAGTGGGATCGAGGGTTGTAATCGAATAAAGAAACTATTGCCCGAGGTCAACATTATCGTTATAACCGTTCATGAAAACAGTGAATTGGTATTTGAGGCATTGTGCGCGGGGGCCTGTGGCTACATCACTAAAAATACCGAATACTCCCGGTTGATCGACTCCATCAAAGAAGCGATGAACGGTGGTGCCCCAATGAGCAGCAATATAGCTCGGATGGTAGTGGAATCTTTTCAAAAGAATCAGGATACACCGCTTACCAGCAGGGAAACACAAGTGCTGGAGTTACTGTCCAAAGGAAAAAGCTACACGGTAATTGCCGACGAATTGTTCATTCACAAGGAAACAGTGAAGTCTCACATAAAGAACATTTACTTCAAGCTTCAGGTTCACAGCAAGGCCGATGCTATCGAAGTAGCGCTTAAAAACAAGTTCATCTAACAGATTTACCGCACCTCTTCTCTTAAAAACCACTCCAATCGTGAGTTTGTCCTGCATTACGGGGCGCCTGTTCCATATTGCTCATACCCCAGAATGGGCTAGCATCTTTAAATCTTCCTAACGCAATATTATTATCTACCATTCGATTTGTTACTGATTTGATTTTCTGAATTAATATCGTATTAAATTGTTGATAATCAATTGTATACATAAACACTATACTTCGAGATCATAAAGTGTTTTGCAATTGTCTCACCGGGCGCAGGGCTGATATAGGATGCATCAAGCCCATTACAGATACCTAAATACCCGCATTTAAGGGGATAACATTCATATTCAAATATCCCGAGTTTTAGGTTGATGCCGGAATGCGAAACTGAAAACCATGCATTCCGGACTGACATAATTAGTTATTAACCTAAATACAATGTTATGAGATCACAATTACTATTGGTTTTAGGGATGATTGTGTTTTGTTTTTCGCAGACGCTTTCAGCCCAGGATCGAACCATTACCGGTAATGTTTCCTCCAATGAAGACGGCGGTCCGCTGCCTGGAGTAAACGTTATCATAAAGGGTTCGACTACCGGAACGGTGACGGACATTGATGGGAATTACCGCATTGGTTTTCCTGAATCAGCTACAACCATCATTTTTTCATTTATCGGATTTGAGTCCCGGGAAGTTGAAGTGGGCGCTCAATCCGTGATCGACATTCAGCTAACCGCTGATATCACTCAATTAGGTGAGGTGGTAGTTACTGCCGCTGCTATTGAAAGGGAAAAAAGATCACTGGGTTATGCGGTGTCCACGGTAGAGGGTGACCAGGTCACCGAAGCGCGTTCCGATAATGTTTTGAATTCCCTGGCGGGTAAAGTTCCGGGAGTAGACATCTCTTCTTCTTCGGGTACCGCCGGAGGAAGTGCCAGAATCCTGATCAGAGGTGCCAGTACCATGATCACCGATGGCGGTTCCCAGGGGCCTAACGCCACTAATGAACCATTATTTGTAGTAGATGGAATACCAATTTCCAACTCCTCCTATAACGGATCAAGGACTGATGTTATAAACGGAGGAGTAGACGTTGGTAACCGTGCCGGGGACATAAACCCGGATGATATTGCCACAATCACGGTACTGAAAGGCGCTGCTGCTTCCGCCCTGTATGGTCAGCGGGCTAAAAATGGTGCGGTTATTATTACCACCAAAAGAGGTAAGCCGGGTCAACAGGCCTTTTTGTCCATTAATTCCTCAGTGAGGTTGGACAAAGTATTCAAATTGCCTGACTATCAGAACGAATACGCGCAGGGTGATTTTGGCCAGTTCGATTCCAATAACTTCACTGGAGGGTGGGGGCCCAGGATCAGTGAGGTGGAAGGGCAGGTCTTCCCGCAGTTTCCCTACGATGGTGTTGACCGGCCTTTACAAGCGTATCCGGACAACGTTAAGGATTTTTATCAAACAGGCCATACTTTCATCAACAACATTGCATTGGCCGGTGGCGGAGAAAGCAGTGACTTCCGGGTTAGTTATAATAACCTGCAGCAAAAAGGGATTACCCCGGGAAACACTTTGGACAGGAATACCATATCAGTAAATGCCGGCACAAAGTTTAACGACAACCTAAGCGCCCGGATCTCCTTTAGCTACGTCCGAACTGAAGGTTTGGGACGTCCAAGACAGGGAAGTAACAATCCTAATATTATTACGGAACTGGTACAAAATGGCTTCCCTCGCACGCTGGACGTAGCGTTGCTGGAGCAACATGTAGTTGACGAAAATGGCGTTCCGATCGGATTGGACGGAAGTCAAACCGTTAACAACGTTTATTGGGTGGTACAGAACAACCCCAATAATAATCTGGTTGACCGGCTGTATGGCAACGTAGAGTTGGGTTATGATGCTACTGACTGGCTGAATATTACCGGACGGGTAGGAACAGATGTTTTTTCTGAGATCCGCCGGGATATTGTAAGAAAGGGCACCATCAATCAGGTAAACGGCCAGTTTACTGATCAGGAGTTGTACAATCGCGAGTTTAACACGGACATCCTGGCAACTGTTAACAAAAATCTTAATCCGGAGCTGGAACTGACCGGTATTGTGGGATTTAACATAAACCAGCGGTCGCTGCGTCGCACTAAAGTAACCGCGAGTGATTTAAGTGTGGATGAGCTATATAATTATGCCAATGCCGCTTCCACCGCTCCTGTAAACTACCAGTCACTGAGGAGAATTTACGGTATCTACGGCGATGTCACCCTGAACTACAGAAACTTCCTGTTCTTAAATGTGACCGGGAGAAATGACTGGAGCTCCACTTTGCCTGAGGACAACAATTCTTTCTTCTATCCCAGTGTAAGTGCCAGCGTTGTATTTACCGAGGCCTTTAATATAGCCAGCAATTTCCTTTCATTCGGAAAATTCAGGGCCAACTGGGCCAATGTGGGAAGTGACGAAGCCCCCTATCAATTGGACTTTCAATTTATCCCACAGGCAGATGTTTTCACTCAATTTGTGTCAAACAATACATTTCCGCACGGAGGCCAGCTGGCATTTGCAGCCACCGATGTAATTCCTCCGGGAAATGCACTGGAACCACAGAATCAGGTTTCCTTTGAGATAGGAACTGAGCTCCAGTTTTTGGATGGTCGAATTGGTCTGGATGCCACGTATTACAATACCGTTACTGAAGAGCAGATCATTTCAGTATCTATTCCACAATCCACAGGATTTGAATCTCGACGGATCAATGCCGGAGAGGTAAAAAATGAGGGTTTTGAGATCCTCTTAACCGGTACTCCCGTTCAGACCAATAGCGGATTTTCCTGGGATATCGGTCTGAACTTTACTTCCAACAAGCAAACGGTTGAGAAACTGGCTCCAGGGCTGGATGAATTGAGTTTGACCAGTGGGTTTAGCGGCCTTTCGGTTCGAGCGGCACCGGGTGAGGCCTTTGGTTTATTCGGCGCCGGGTGGTTGCGAGATTCCGTCAGCGGCAAGCCGGTGATCAACCCCAATACAGGATTGCGGGAAGTGGGACCGAGAACCAGATTTGGAGATATCTTTCCCGACTGGACCCTGGGAGTTCAGAACACATTCAGCTATAAGGGATTTCATTTGAGTGCACTGATCGACATAAGAGAAGGAGGGGTTATGTACTCCGGAACGGTTTCTGATTTGAGAGAAGATGGTCGCACCCTTGAAACTACGCTGAACCGGGGCAGAATCTTTATAGATGATGGTGTTTTGGCCAACGACGACGGCACCTATCGTCCTAATGATGTGCCGGTAGAAAGCATGCAGCAATTTTGGACACACTACGCAAACTCCTCCAATACGGAAGGTCAGATATTTGATGCCTCCTATATAAAACTAAGAGAGATTAGAATAAGCTATTCGTTCCCTGGATCATTGGTGGAGCGCACACCATTTAATAGTATCAATGTTGGTTTGGAGGGTCGTAACCTGTTGCTTATTCAAAGTGAAGTCCCTCATATAGATCCTGAACTGAACTTTTTTGGGACGGTTTTAACGGGCTCCGGTGTAGAGTGGAAAAGCGTTCCCTCTTCCAGGACTTACGGCTTTAATGTGAGGTTGACACTTTAATTGATAAAAAACAAAATCATGAAAATTATATCTAAATATATATTGGTTCCACTGTTGATTTTGGGTGCGACAGCCTGTGAAAGCGACTTTTTGGATGTCAATACCAGTCCGAATACTTCAGCAGCTGCGGACCCCGGCTTGTTGTTTACCAACTCCATTGTAGACTACTCGACCAATCGAACCATTGATTTTGGTCCAACAGGAATGGCCATTGGCCAATTGTTTTCAGGGGGAGGTTCCTTAGGAGCGGGAGTTTTTACTCAGCCGGAACGTTACATTATAAGCATTTTTGTTAACGGTAACACCTGGCGATCTCATTATCGCAATGAGCACAAAAACCTGAAACTGGCGGCGGATATTGCTGAAGCAGCAGACCCGGTACAGAACAATTCAGCAGCCCAGTGTAAAATATTCAGGGCGATGATCTTCTGGTCAACTACCGTTATTTGGGGAGATATCCCTTATTCCGAAGCGGTAAATGAAGAATTTGATCTACCTCAATTCGATCCCCAGGAACAGGTGCTGAACGGTGTTCTCTCATTGTTGGACGAGGCCATTGCCCAGATCGACGAATCAAGTCCGTTGGCTATTACCAACAACGATCTGTTGTATACAGGTGATATGGACAAATGGAGAAAGTTTGCCAAATCATTGAAATTCAGAACGTTAATGACCATGGTCGATGCGGATCCGTCAAGATCAACTGAAATAGGAGCTTTATTGGCAGAAGGAGACATGATAAGTTCACCCGATGACAATGCGGAATTTCCTTTTTTCAGTGTATCGGGAAATCGCAACCCTTTCTGGGAAACTTTGAATGCCTTCGCCGGTGGCCAAAACCTCTTTTATTTTGCAGGTGAAGCTATGGTGGAGACCATGAAGGACAAAGCAGATCCCAGGCTTGACACATATTTTGAACCTTATCCGGGAGGAGGAGACCCCAACTCGGAAATTAAGGGCGTACCGCCCGGGGGTGATGCGTCACCTTCGGTTCACTGGGTATTGAGTACCGCTCCCACCGGATCCGACGGGACCAATGAATTGGTGAGACCAGCTTCTCCCGATGTGTTGTTTTCTTACCAGGAGCAACTCTTCCTGGAAGCTGAAGCTATTGCAAGAGGATTTGCCGGAGGTGATGCTGATGCCAAAATGCGCGAGGCAATTACTGTAGCTATGCAATCGCACAATATAGATCAGGGAGCTATCGATGCCTATCTGGCCGGTTTACCGCAGGCAACCGTTCCATTGATCGCCGAGGAGGCATGGATTGATTTGATCGTTCGTCCCCTGGAGGGGTGGACCCATTGGAGAAGAACTGAGATTGGTGGCGTTGGATACCCAAACCTTGAGTTACCAGACGGTGCCCAAACGGCTAATCTAATGCGCAGGTTTCCGCTGCCTCCTGATGAGGTGGCGGCCAACACCAATGCGCCGGTTCAGCGTCCGCTTGATGAAAAAATGTGGTTTGACCTGTAAAATATAAGATGATGAAGATAAAAGTAAAATATATCGTATTAGCTGCCGTAATGGGCCTATGGGCTTGTGAAGCCGATCCAAATGAAGGCCTGCCCAGCTTCGATAACTCTTTGCCACTGTATGTACAACTGGGTAGTACCAGTAGTATAGAAGCTGAAGAGGGTGAAGAATTAACCATCTCTGTGGAAATACCAGAGGTCATTTACAATGATGTAAATGTCCAGTGGGAAGTAACCGGTGACCTTATTACTTCCGGAAGCGTCACCATCCCTGAGGGGAGTTTAACCGCAGATGCGGTTTTTACCCTTCCGGATGATAGTGAAATGACCGGAGGAGGAAGCGCAGTTTTCTCACTGACATCTGTTGACAACGAACTGACGCTAGGACGTCAAAATGCTTCAAGTTCTGTTATTTCCACGGATCTCACCTGGTCCGATAACGACTAAAATCTATAACTCCGTCGTCAAACTTGACGACGGAGTTTACCCTCTTTCCAGCGTGCGTATTTATACTGCGGCGTTAATTTCCAGATATTACAGATACAAATAGCTTTTTTACATCCCCCAATATGGGGTGATTATTGACCAGATGGGGGTATACCGGCCTATGGTTGAGGATTTATTTGTAAATTGTTATTTGAGCTGTAAGTCGTTATTGGCACCAACCCCACTTTCAATCTTGTATGAGTACCAAGCGTTACAATATTCTTTATGTGGATGATGAAGAGAATAACCTGGTAGTATTCAAGAATGCATTTTTCAGAGAATACGATGTATATACCGCATTATCGGCGGAAGAGGGGCTCAAAATCCTGGATCAGTATTTAATCCATCTAATTATCACCGATCAGAAAATGCCGGGAATGACGGGGGTTGAGTTCCTGGAATTGGTGGTGAATTCACACCCGGAAACCATGCGTATGATATTAACTGCCTATAGCGATATAGATTTTATTATGAGGGCAGTGAATAAGTGTGGGATTTACAGGTACATATTAAAACCCTGGGATACTCGAGAACTAAAGATCATCATCGATAAAGCGCTGCAGAACTATCAGTTGGCTCAGGATAAGAAGCACCTATTGGAAAACCTGGAAAAGGCCAACCGGGAACTGGAGGACAAAGTGCGGGCACGAACCGAAGAGTTGAGAATAAAAAATGCAGAGCTGACCAAAATAAATACTATAAAGGACAAGCTGTTTACCATTATTTCACATGACTTGAGACAACCGCTGGTATCATTGAGTGTATTCTTTGAGATATTGAAGCAACTTCCGGAAGATGTTTCCAGAACCAAACTGGATCAATTTTATATGAAGCTACAGGCCAACCTACAGGATGTAACCAGTCTGCTGGATAACCTGTTGTTTTGGTCACAGTCACAAATGGGTGAGAGCCATGTAGATCGGAAGCCCATTCGCATCGTGGAACTGGTAAAACGAAACATTGAGCTGTACCAGGTTTCAGCCTTGCAAAAAGGGATCAATATCGAGTTTAAGCATGCCAAGGGTGACCCAATTGTACTGGGTGATGAAAATATCATTAATTTAGTAATGCGTAACTTACTGAACAATGCCATTAAATATTCAAAAACAAAGAGTTCCATAACCGTGAATATTATGCCCCAGAACGGCCATCTTCAGGTAAGTGTTAAGGACCGGGGGGTAGGAATGAGCCGAAAACTTCAAAAGAATATATTCGAAAAAGAATATCACAATACTACCAGGGGAACGTCTAATGAAAAAGGAACCGGACTTGGCTTAAAGCTGTGTAAGGAGTATTTAGAGAAACAATTTGGCGAAATTCACCTGCACAGTGAAAAAGGCAAGGGATCGGTGGTCAGCTTTACCATACCGTTAAAATGATACGAAGTATACACAGATAACATCAAATTCAGCCCTGGAGCCGTATGAAAGCGCTTACCATCATATTCATCATTGTTGCCGCAACGCTGGTTAACCCAGTGTCAGCAGAGGCCGTATTGCTGGATGACAGTACCAGGGTAAATCAGCTGAATCAAAGGGCCCAAGTTGTGCTGACCGAAAACCCGGAGTTGGCCGCCAGTCTGGCTACAGAGGCCAAGGATTTGGCCGATCAACTGTCTTATCAGAGTGGTCTGATCGAGAGTTTGAAAATTCTGGGACGTTCTTATAAGCTTCAGAAAGAGCATATTACCGCACTTGAACACTACCTGCTGGCTGCTAAGATGTTAGAAAACAGCGGTGATTTGGAACTGCTGGCAGAGGTTCAGATGGAAATCGGTTATTTATTTGGTGACTGGGGGGTACACAAGAAAGCAACTGAATACTTCAGCAGGGCTTATGAATCCAAAGAGGCACTGGGTGATATGGCAGGACAAATTGACCTGCTGAAGCTACTGGGGGATACTTATTATCAATTAAACAATAAGGTAGAGGCCAAGGCGCATTATCAGCTGCTGCTGGACCTGTATCGTTCCAGGGATGAAAAGCAGGCCTTGCTGGAAGTGCTGGAACGACTGGGAGAGATCCATAATGAAAGCGGTGAAAGTGAAAAAGCACTGGAATACGAACTACAGTCACTGAACCTGCAAAAAGAAATGAGTGATTTGAGAGGAATGGCCGCCTCTTACAACAAGATAGGGAACTTCTATAAAAACCTGAATGACAATGACCAGGCGTTGAATTATTACAAAAAGTCATTGGAACTGAACCAACAACTGGCTAAGGGAAACGAAGGCAATCAAAATGACGATATCCTTATGGATATTGCATTTATACATCAGGCCAAGGGGGAATACGACGAAGCCCTCGAATATTTATTCAGAGCATTGGAAATCCGTCGATCCAGGGAAGATTTTGTGAGTTCTGCCCTGGTAAATCACGAAATATCATACACTTACCAGGCCCTGGGACGATTGAAAGCGGCCCGGGAGTTTGCTGAAATGGCAGTGATATGGTCGGAAAGAGAGAAAGCCTACGAGGTGCTGGTCGACAGCTATAAGCTGCTTTCCGACATCTACCTGAACGCTAATGATGACGAACAGGCCCTGAAGTATTATAAGAAATACTCCGAGATCATGCGTCAGTTATTGGTGGCCCAAACCAAACAAAAACAGCAGTTACTGGAGCAACAGCTGGAAATTGAGCGCAAGGAAAAGGATTTCCGTTTGCTTCAGGTGGAGAAGGAGATCAAGGACCTGGAACTTAAGGAACTTCAGTACATTTCAGAAAAGAATGAAGCAGATATAACCCTGCTTAAAAAAGAAAAAGAGCTTCAACAAATAAGCTTAAAGCATCAGCAGGCGGAAAAACAAAAGGCACAACAGGCCTTGTTACTATCCCAGCAAGCCTATGAGGCAGAAAAGAACAGTAAGGAAATGAGAATCCAGGCACTGCGATTAAACCAAAAAGAACTGGAAGAAAAAGAGCGACAGAAGACCATTGCTTTACTGGAAGAACGAAAAGCACTACAGGAGTCGGAGTTAGTGATTTCCCAGGCCATGCGCACGTTCTTTTTCGGACTGTCGGTATTATTCGCCATAATCCTGTTCCTGATTTACCGGAGCTACCGGTTAAAGCAAAAGGCAAATACCAGGCTGGCGCTGCAAAACATGGAGATACAGCAGCAAAAGGACCGCCTGGAAAGAACCCTCAAAGAACTAAAAGCCGCACATACCCAAATCGTGCAATCAGAAAAAATGGCCAGTTTGGGAGAACTGACTGCAGGTATTGCACATGAGATCAATAACCCAATTAATTTCGTGTATGCCGGTGTGGATGGACTCAGATCATCTCTGGAAGGCTTGCTGGAGGTCCTGAATAAATACGCCAGGCTGGATGATGCCGATTCAATTGAAGAGATTAAGTCAGTGCTGAATGATGTTAAAGAACTTAAGCACCAGCTGTATTTTAAAGAAACCAAGGACAACGTATTTGAGGTGGTCAACGCCATTAAGGAAGGCGCCACCAGGACGGCGGAAATAGTAAAGGGGCTCAGATCATTCAGCAGGCTGGATGAGACCGAACTTAAGCAGGCCAGTATCCATGAGGGCATCGACAGTACCCTGGTGTTACTCAATTCCAAAATTGACAGCGACCGGATCAGTATCATCAAGAAGTATGACTTTACCATACCGGAGATCGAATGTTTCCCAGGGCAGCTCAATCAGGTATTTATGAACATTATTAGCAATGCCATTGATTCTATTGTTGGAGAGGGAAGTATTACCATCAAGACCCGGAATCTGGATACCGAGGTAGAGATCCAGATCATCGATACCGGTAAGGGCATGTCAGAGGAGGTTAAGTCAAAAATTTTTCAGCCCTTTTTTACAACCAAAGGCCTGGGGGAAGGGACGGGATTGGGACTGTCAATCACATTTGGAATCATCGATAAACACAAGGGAAGTATTTCAGTGGACAGCGCAGAAGACAAAGGAACGGCTTTTACCATTGTAATTCCCAAGAAGCACCATCTGGAACCAGTACCGGTTATGACTTCGTAGCCCACCACCCCTATGTCCAGTCACTAGCCCACCACTCCAACCTTAGCTCCCTGCGCACAACCAAGTACTCCCCGCTCTGAGCGCCCAACTCGCTGCGCCTGCCCTTAGCTCTGTGCTAAACACCCAGAGCTCACCGCCCTCAACCCTATTTCATCGTACGCAAATGAACGGAATTGTGTCGTTTTCGGACATTTATGCCTTAAGTCAAAAACATATATTGCTGATTATCAGATAAGTAGTTAAGTGGCATATCTGTTGAACAGGAGGAACTACAATTAAAACGTTTTTATAATGACTTATTATCCAACCAAAATATTTGCCGTGATATCAGTGCTGGCAATGACAATATCATCCTTCCATGTTCAGGGGCAGCAAGTGCTGACACTGGACGATTGCATACAAATTGGCCTGGCCAATAACATTACCATAAAACAGGTGAACAATGATTTTCTTGTTGCAGAAGCCAATGAAAAACAGAGTAAAATGGAATATCTGCCCAGTGTTTCGGCCTACGGCAGTTATAATGTCAGTCATGGTTTGACTAATGATCCCACCTCTTTCGAACCGGTAACCGCCACCACCCGGAGTTCATCACCATCCGTTTCTATGGATTTTAATATATTCAATGGCATGCGTACCAGGAATTCCGTACGCAAAAACACATTGGTGAGAGAAGCTGCCGATCACAATATGGCCCAGACCAGAGACAACACGGAGTTGGCAATTACCGCTTCCTACTTGTTGGTGGTTTCCGATCTGGAGAACATCAAAGTGGCTCAGGAACGTTTGGATCTATTGTCAAGCCAGTTAAAAAGGGCGGAGCGCAGGGTAGAAGCGGGAGTGGCGAATATGGAGCAGGTTTACAACCTGAGATCTCAATTGGCCAATGAAAAGCTAAACAAGGTGACTTTGGAGAATCGCTACAAAAGCGACCGGTTATCTCTGCTCCAGACCCTGCTGCTGGATCCGTCATTGGATTATCAGATTCAAGACCCGGCAATTCTTGCTCAAAGTATAGACACCACCATTCCGCAATACCACCA
>JAUIKU010000115.1 GCA_030430675.1 Bacteroidia bacterium
AAATATCTCTCTCTAAAGGAAGCCAGGAACCCGTATCTCCATGCTTTCTTAGCACATTTGCCAATGCAGTTTTTCGTGTGCATACATTGCAAGGAATCTTTTCTGGATAATTAGGAATCTGAAAGTTTATTTCCTTCGGTATTTTGACCAAACCGTACTGTACCTTCCCTAGAATAATCCTTCTATTACCATCATAAACGACTGGCTTGGTCCTATGATAAACAACAGTGGGTAGCTCACTGAAATCATAATAGGGTCCCATTTCTTTAGCCAACTTTTCTAAATTCCATTTAGCTAACTTATCAATAAACGCCTTATCTACAACCTCCTGATCTGTTGCACTACTATCAATGGGATCTCTCGGGTTTTCTGTCCAAAGAACTAGATCTTTAATAGGAATTTCTACAATTTCTTGTTTAATGTTCAATTATAATCTTTTTAAATAGGTAAAAATTAATTTCTATTTGGAAAGCTATTTTAATTGACTGGCTTATTCAATCTGAATTGTGGATCATAATTATTAATCAAAGTATGTATTATGATCTCGCTTTCCTTAATAATTTTTTCCGCCGTACTTTTCTTTTTAAATTGTCCACTGTGTGCAATTGAATTTCTTTCCTTATTTATATCGGCAACTTTCTTATTCAAATTTTTAAGCTGTTTTTGAAATTTAGTTCCTTTAAAAATTGGTATTAATAATTTACTGAATTTGCCTTGAACTCCATTTGCCCAAATAAGCAGATGATTTACGAAGTCTGTATCTAGATTTCGCTTATGTTCAAATTCCTGCCTAATTACATAGTTTGCGGCCAATTCTACGGCTGTTGATGCCCGGAAAATTGCTGAAGACCATTCCTTCCTGTTGAAAAGCCCATTCATTTTGTTCCAGTTCGATTGGACTTTTTCAATGTCAGTTCTATCACTATAATTTTTCTTACCGCTCACTTGAATTGACACCTATAACCGGTTTGGTATTGATTATCAAACTACCCCTAAATATTAAGGACTGTCATGTTTATAAACAAAGTATAGTATGTATTAAAACTAGCAAAAGTAACCTACACTCCTTAATCTATTTAAGGACTCCTATTATTTTCCACTCAGCGTTAGATAATTGCTTTTGGTGGGTAGGGATTGAGTTATCATTTGTCGATCATTTAATTTTTTCATTTCTAATTTTAACCATATCATAGACAGAAATACCATTTGCGATTGCATAGTCAGATAAAGTAGAGTCAGAGGTTATCAATAGAGTACATGATTTGGCTTTTTCTAAAAGCAAAGAATCTGTAAGACCTAGATCATAGAAGGTTGAATTTTCTATAGCTTTTACGGATTCAATATATTGTTCGGTGGAGGCTTTTATTGCTTCAGTAATTGTTTTAACATACCGATATTTTCTGTTGCCCCTAAAATCATTGAGCAGATTATCCACTTCGGTCCATACATTGGGTAAAACAATTAATCGATCCAAATCATTGATTCTAAGCAATAGATCATGAAAGTCTTGCTTAACGTAGATGGAGGTTCTAGGATGACTATCCACTAAATTCGGGTTAATGAGGCCTAGAATTAATACAATTAGAGCATTTGTATCTATAAGTATCAATCTTCCTTATTAAAGATATAAAAACCCAATACTTCTTTATCATTGCTGATCTTTACCCTCTTATAAATTCGGAAAAATTGGTATTCAGGAGTAAGTGGTGCAAGAGGCCGAATTGGTTTGTTGATGTTTTTAACCAAGTATGAAACTACAACATCCCAATATTGTTCTTTCCTGTCATATTCTGCTTGTTCAAGTCGGAAGTCTGAATTTTCCAATGGAGATATATCACCTAAGGCATTTTTAGAAATTTGATACAAGTCTTTAAGGGTCAATTTTTCCATAGCGATTATATTAGGGTGGTTACTAAAAGGTAAAATATTTCAGTTAGAATTTTAAAACAAATGTTGAAAAGCTAGGAGGTATTTATTTCATCATTAATTGATCTCTATGCCTGCGTAGGTATTTTTTAGTCTTTGAAGTGATATGTCTAAGTTTCATATTGACATCTATACCTAGTTTTCTCAACTGACCATGGCTAATTAATTCACTAATGATTATTTGCCCATTATCATCAAAACCAATTAGATGCCTATCAAACAACGCATCCAAGTTTGGAGATAATAATATGCCATTATCTGGATCTAACCTTTCTTCATCTGTTGCATCTCTCCATGATACAATATGGGAAGCAATCAGTATTGAAGCATTATCCAAACCAGTAACAGCACATTTACCATCCCATTCCCCAATAAGTTGATTTCTATACCATCCCTGTCCAACACGGGACGTTATTAATCCTTTTCTCTCAGTGGTGTTAGGTTTGTTATAGTTGTTGGCGGTCCTAAATTTTCCATTTAAATTTTTAGTTTTTTCAGTGGCAGATTTAAACTTAAATTTTATCGCCTTCCTCTGATTTGCTTCTGTATCATTTCCAATGAAATAGTCATAATCTACAAGTTGTAATTCATCTATATACCTCCACAGTCCTTTATTTTGAGATTCAAACAGATATACTGCCTTTCCATTTTTTTCATGCTCTAATAGGGCTTTGTTCCCTTTGGTAAAGGTCATGTCTCCAACCTGTCCTTCGCCTGTATAGTGAAAGAAATTATCAGAATCCCATCCATCTTCATATCCATGTTGCTCACCAGCCTTACCGGTAAATATTAGGATCATAGGGTGCTTAGCACAATTAGCTATCCCTCCTTGTCTGTTACCTCCGTATTTGTCGTGGAGAGTACTTCTTTTGTATGTTTTATTTGGTGTAAACATGGCTGTTTAATATTCCTAACACAATTCACTTTCCGCATAGAATCTTAAGATGTATCAGTATCTTCATTTCCTGTCACAAACTCTATAATAATTCCCAGATCGTATAATTCATCATAGGCATCCGATACGGTACTTTTAGATTTCCTATTTCAAGGATGTGTATATTATGATCACTAGTTCCTCTTTAATGAATAATGATGTCTGGGTAACTGTCTATCAGCGAATTCGGAATTAGTACTCACAACTTCATTTTTGGTATGTTACTGATTCCATAATAATAGTTTGTTGCTTTTTCGACCTAGATTTAATTCCAGTAGGATTGCTAATCTTCCCAACCACAAAGAGTTCTATTATATTCGTTCCTTGCTTCTTCAATTGTAACCTTGTAGATTTTAGTAGAGCAATTTTTTAGACCACGACAGTTTTCTGAATAATGGTATTTTTTGCTGCTGGGACCTTTACAGATATATACATATGTTGCTACCGTTGTGGTATTAGATGCTGATACTAGAACAAGGCAAATCAGGCACCCCATGAACAATTTTAAGAGGCATTTATATATCATCCTGTAAAGAAATGCTTGTGGTAAAAAAATACTAGTACAATTCATGCAAGAATTGCAAGTAATATTGCATAAGGTTTTAATTCCCTAATTGGAAGGCCAACCCTAATCACGAAGGTGCTCCCTCAAAAATTGCCGATAAACACAGAATTAAGTGCATGTAAATATGATCCCTTACTCACATTCGTCCCATTAAGAAACGCAGCACAGTTGTTTGCCTGTTAATTTTGGTACGATGAGGAAGCTCGGTAACGTACAGAGAACACTTCATTCCACCCACCCCCGCATGGAACGATCCATTGTTAACCAGGAGTCCCTTTTAGGTTGAGGGGATTTTTCGTAGAACGCTGTTTTGAGCTATTTTTTCTTAAACTGGTATAATGTGTCCAAATAAAAGCAAAAGCGCCGTGAGCAGGATGTGACAGGCTCACAGTGGCATTGTAATTCCAGATAAGTCAGCAAAATTTAAATAACCTATATAAGAATTAATACTTTAGTACAAATGAGGTCATTTTATTGAATTTCTATTTTTTAAACCTATGAAATTAAATTCTTTGTAAAAGTACCATACTGTGTACACTATATGGCCGTAGGGATAAGAGTCATTTAGATATAACTAATTGCGATGCTGGACAACTGATTTATCAGAGTTACAGCCTCAACGAACTAAATGGGGTGTTACAGGAATTAAGTTAATGATACTAGAAACGGTCCACCAGATTAGTGGGATAATATTCTTTAAAATTTATATGACTAATATTACTAGTTTGGCGGAGGAAGTGCTAGGTTCAAGCAGGTACCTAACGGATCGTTGGTAATTAGGGGTTTATAAAGGGTCACTTTTGTGGGTCATCATACCGGATAAGTATTAATCCGTATTATCATGTAACACTCTGGGCTTCGTGCTCTTCATTCCAACCTAAACCAATATACTCCCCTAAAGACCATGCTCTGCTTAGGATTCCAACCAGGGTCGCAATGAAAACAAAAATTATTAATACATAGGCTATCTCCAAAAGTGTTGAATCAGGCTTAAACATAGTACTAAACCGCTTTACTAAAACTATCAATATGACATTTGTACAAGCTATGTACGTTAAGGTTATCCGAAGTTTTTCATGACCCCTAATTCTATTTTTTAAATGCGAATTTGAACTAGTCTGTAAGAATCTCTCTCGATAATTTCTTAAATCGGAGTATGATTTGAAATCTACTCCCCTTCCAGTTTTCTTTGCCCCCCGCAATACCAACCATTTTGAAACAAATCGGAACAGTGGCATTAGAAATTCGTATGAAATATTACTTATAATAATACCTATTGCCGTCGTTATAAGTAGAATCCATAAAAATCCAATGCGACTATCAACAAGGTTTGGTGTGGAAATAATTAAACTAAATAGAATTATCCCGAAATACAATCCACCAAGTATGCCTCTTTCGGATAAAAGCGAGTAAGCAGACTGTAAGTTATCTTCAATATCTTTAAGCATTATTTCTTTTAATTAAACGACTAGAATACCAAAGTTGCAAAGTATGAAGAATCTATTGCTCCAATCTATCAAGTACTGCTTGGGCATTGTGTTTTATGTTATTTGTTTTCTTTTGGTATTTAACACATCTTCATAGGATCTTATTCCCAGGGTGCCATCAAAGTCCTTATATTCAAGTACAAATATTCCGATATCGGCTTTCAGTGCAAACTCTAACAAACCTATTTGTTTTATAAGAGGGATTCTGTATTCATTATCGAATATTTCCTGAAAATCATTGTCAGTTGTTTTTTCAATGATTTCGTAACACACCTTTCGTAAGCTAGCAGAACATCCCCCAGTCTCACTTGAAAACAAAACGCTTAGTTTTGAATCTTGTAAATCATACATTGTAATGAAGTCTATTATTGATTGTCTATTAATCTTCTTTCTGCTTTCAATTAATCCATCAGTCTTTGAGTCTTTAGCAAATTCACTAATAATTTCATAGATAACCTTAAAAGCGTCTATCCGGCTTTTTGTAATTTGATTGTAGAAAGTTGATTCAATATCATATCGTGCCTTTTTTCTCTCTATTCTAATCAAATTAATGCTGACTAAATATCAGAGCAGAAATTAAAACTCCACATAATGCGATAATTGCAACTAAGATTTCTGTTTCCATTCGTTCTGAATTTTTCACAACATCTTGGCCAACATTTGACAAAGAAATTGTCCTATACCTAAGTAATAGCTGGATAAATGTAGCAATAATAAAGCACTCGAATGCCGTTTAGGATCACAAGCCGACATTCAGCAACAATATACCTGCTAACCTATAACCCAACCTGTAAAACCCTTTCTTCCACAACTGTTTAATTCAGGAAGATATTATTATAAAATTTTGAGAGTCCGAAGGTACTTGTTCCAGCCCCCCTAATACGCATCGTTGGCAATTGGGTACTCAAAAAGGAGTCTCTTTAACATTTGTTCGATTAGTGTTTAGAAGTTTGCATCCTTAAATCACAGTTAATCGGAACATGCATCCGGATCATAAGGATTTGCCTTATAATACTCAGTTAGTAAATTAGAAAGTAGGTTCTGAATCATTGAAAAAAAACCCATGCGCAACAATTTGGTATCATTTGGATTAAGATATGGTTCCTTAAAGGATTTGGTAAGGAATATACCATTTTGTTCCAGCTGGATGATTGCTTCTTCTACAACGGCGAAGTAGCCGTGTTTCACAATTATTCGTTTCATTTTACTAGTGTTCATTTTAAGAATTTGTGGAATGATAAAATGAGCTAGATGAGAAAGCCCGTAGTTTGCTAATAATTCTGGGTCAGCATACTCAACTATGCAGTTGAGCGTATGATCCATTAATTCACCTTTATCATTAGCTAAGGTTTCCTTTGATTCCGTTATATCACTAATTCCATTATAATCACTAGTGTTAACTTTGAAAATGAATTTTGAGGTATCAGAAAAACTAGAATAGTTTTTTTCTGATATTTCAGTGGATTCAAAACTCGAAGAGTTTTGTGAGATAATTGCTTCTCTCTTTTTTTCTTTTTTTTCTTCTTTAAATATATATTCTCTAATATGTTGGCTATTTCTTCTTAGGCTGCTATTGGTTTTTTCTAAACTTCTCTTCTTTTTATCATTATGTTGATTGTTATTAATTACTCTTAGTTTCCATTCTGGATTAATCCGAATCTGCCTTCTAAAAGTTTTGGCACCATTGATACTGATGAATTTCAATTTTTCAAGTTTCGACACTGACTTATTTATTGTTCCAGCAGACTTATTCAACTGTTTCCCAATCGTTCCATCTTTTGCGTAGCAACATTTATATTTTCCTTTGCAGAAAGAATTAATATACCCAAAAACCAATTTGTCAAGCTCAGTCAAATTTTCACTCAGAATAATTTCATAGGGAACATGTATTCCAGTTTCTTCGATTTTTGTACAATTTATTTGCATCTTTCTTGAAAACCCGTTTGGGTTACTAACGACTAAATAGTCCAATTTTTTAAGCGTGGATATGGATTTGCTAATGGTATCAATTGATTTTCCCAGAGTACTACTAAGTGCGCTGTTTGTTGCATAACAATACCTATTTCCATCCCTTTTGCTATAGGAGTAGATAATACTAAACAGTATTTTATCAAAATTTGATAATTCTTTATGCTTAGTAATATCATAGGGGATTTCCATAAATCCACTTAATTTTAGTCCTGCTTTTGTAACACCGCTCATTTTGCACCTCCTTTAATCCAATCATCACACATCTGTTTATTAAATCGGACTATACCTGGGGATGGACAGTAAGGTATAATTGCACTTTCGGCACGCAGTTTCTTTAGTTTAGAAACTGATATACCCAAATATTCAGCGGCTTGTTCATAGGTCCACCATTCACCTTTGTAATTATCCAAAGCTTGATCAACTGCTTTATTGACCATCGTATGGATTAAGCTTTCAATTGGTTTTGTAATTGATTCGATAAACTCTTTTTCTACATAAGACATTTTATTCTAGTTCAAAAATTTATTTAACTCTGGGCATCATGTACCGCTTGGGCTCCTAGTTTTAGATTTGAACATAAGATGCCCCATCAACCTTTTATTTAGGTCAGTTCCTAACTAGCTCTAAAGTTTAATTGTTGTTCTCTAGGCGAGTTGCCAATAAAAAAGGAGTAATAACCTAGATTACCCCTTACTGACAATACCTAATATACGAAAAATATATGTATTATACAAATAAAACAGCAATTATGGGAATTGTTCCATGTGTATTATTAGAATAATTATATAAATAAGAAATAACATGTTTTATTATTTCGTATAGACTTGAATTTCAACGATTTGCCTTTTTAGACCAAAAAGATATCCCCTGAATAGTACAAAGAAATCACGTAGAGGCTGGATTTTTGACATTTTTTGCAAACTATATGCAAACCATAAAAATAAAAAAGGAGCTACAATATAATGTAACTCCTTGATTATCAACTAGTCGGGGTGGCAGGATTCGAACCTGCGGCCCCCTGCTCCCAAAGCAGGTGCGCTAACCGGGCTGCGCTACACCCCGAGGTTGAGTGCAGAGTTTGTAGTTTGAGTTTGAGTTTGAGTTGGATAGTGGTTATCAACTCACACTAGTACTCGTTACTTACCTACACTTCGATGAAGAGCCAGAAGCATTTTGGAGATCTCCTCGTAGTTACCATACAACTCCTCAGATAAACTGCTATTAACTATCCCGATGCTGGTAAGAGCATCCAGGATCGCCACGCACTCAAACACTGATCCCCTGGCTACCGCATAAAAATATTTCTTCTCGGATTTTCCAACTCTTCCAGTGGCTTCAGCAATGTTTAAGGCAATGCTTAAAGTACAACGCTTCCATTGATCCCTGGAATATTGGTCAATTTTGCCAGATCCGTAAATAAACTTCAGAACTCTTTTATTCTGATCCTTAACTCTTTGGTAAACCTTCAACTTTTCAAAATCGAACATCTCCCAAAGATACTGAGTAACAGACTCAATTCTTGAACCCACACTCACACTCACACTCTGCACTCTGCACTCAAAGCGGAGAGAGGGGGATTCGAACCCCCGGTACCCGTTATAGGTACGGCAGTTTAGCAAACTGCTGGTTTCAGCCACTCACCCACCTCTCCAGGTCGATAAATCGAGATGCAAATATAGTGCAAAGGCGCTGAGATAACCAAAATCACCAAACTAATTTATTGAGGTTGCTCCAACAATTATGTGGTGGCCGGATCAAGTGAAATTTCAAGAAAAACCCGGTACCGTCACCAGATTCCGCATTTAAATAATATCTTTGATCTGTCCCACTTTAGACAAGCTTTTCCGAACTGTCTGATTCCGGATAGACTGCCCTGGCAATTCATGCAGTCTAATGTCATACTTTCCCTTGTATGCCTTGAGCATGTTGGATGGGCTCAATTGCTGATAAACCGGCTTTATTCCGGCAACTCGGTGGATGTTTACTTTAAACAATAATCTATGGGCAGAAGAAACTACAACACCTTTATTAAAAAGCAAAAGGCCGAGAAAAAACGCAAGGCCAAAATGGAAAAACGCCTCAAGAAGGAATCCAAAAAAAAGGAATCCACCAGCGGCAACCTTGAAGATATGATGGCCTATGTGGATGAGTATGGCAACATTATATCGGTAGATTCAGAGGATGCGGACCAGGAAACCGCAGAAAACCCCGACCAGGATAAATCCCAGGACAAACCGTCACCTCCGGAAAAAGAAGAGCCATAAAAAAAGCCATGACCGCAGGCCATGGCTTCTCTCGTTACTAACGAATGCAATTAGATGAGCTCTACTCGTACTGCATTCATACCTTTTCTTCCTCGCTCCAGCTCGTACTTTACTTTGTCGTCTTCGCGAATTTCATCGATAAGCCCGCTTTCATGTACGAATACATCTTCGCTGGAATCTGATGGCTTGATAAAGCCAAATCCTTTGCTATAGTTGAAAAACTTTACTACTCCTTCTTTCATTTTTACTTGATATTAAAATTTATTATTATTTACTATTTGTTATTTATTTCCCAATCGATGAAGCATTCTTGCATGGTCCTGAATAGCCCCTAAAAAGGTCCTTTTGGAATTATAGGGTATTCCGTATTCCCTGGCAGTATCTGCTACAATATGGGATAAGTCTTTATAATGTACATGGCAAACATCCGGCAACAAATGATGCTCTATCTGATAATTCAAACCTCCAATTAGCCACGAAAAATATCTGCTGTTTGGGGCATAGTTAGTAGTGGTTGCCAGCTGGTGCAGCGCCCATTCATTTTCAATCTTACCGTTCGGGTCTGGCTTAGGAAAGGTTAACTCCGGCATAACATGGGCTGTCTGAAATACCAGACTCATAGAAATACCCGCCGTCACATGCATGGCTATAAATGCCAGTAAAACCAGCCACCAGCTGAAAGAGGTGACAATTATTGGCAGGATCAGGGTATAACTGTAGTAGAACAACTTCCAACCGATCATCTTGAGTACTTCATTTCGGAATTCATTCTTACCATTGAAAAACCCAAGACGGCGATAGCGGTTAATCCGAACAAAATCTTTGCTGGTTACCCACGATATGGTGGATAATCCATAAAAAAACCATACATACAGATGCTGAAAACGATGCAGCCAGTAGTGCTTGGCGTGGGGTGAGAAGCGCAAAATAAAGGGAGGGTTCAGATCATCATCAGCCTGATCTATATTGGTATAAGTATGATGCAGCACATTGTGCTGGATCCTCCAGACTGCCGCATTGGCCCCAATCAGGTTCATCGTATAACCCAATCGCATGTTAATTTTTTTCTTCCTGGAATAAGAACCATGAATAGCATCATGCATTACCCCCATACCCACACCGGCCATTCCAATTCCGCTTATCACGTACAAGCCAAACAGTCCAATGGTACTATTAACCAGTCCCAGATTAATTGCAATCAGGGGAGCAAAAAACAAACCCAGCATAGTGATCGTCTTCAATATCATTTGTCGGTTACCCTGTTTGCTGATATTGTTTAGCTTAAAATATTGCTTGGTCCTGCTCCTCAAAGTAGTATAAAAATCTACTCCGGGATTCTTATGAAATTGTGGCTTTTTGATATTTCTTGATATTAATTAGCGGTACCTGCTTAACCTGCCTGCTAATGTGGGAATTGCTCTTATTCTGTGAGAATCTATAGTTATTTAATCCTTTGTTGCGGAGGAACGAATCAGTAATAAAAATCAGATTGCTCTTATATTAAGGAAGGATACCTCTACAATAATTGACAAAGCTACTACTTATTTACGTGAATTCTACCTGTTTGTTATAAAATCCACCTATATCTTGGAAAAATTTACCGGAGACAGTGGCTGCTTTGTGCCCGTGATTCCTTACTTTAATTACCCAACATGATCCTGCTTTATGAATCTACGCACCGTTTTATTCCATTTTATTTTTCTTTTTGGTTTTGCCTGTGGTTCAGGAGATGAGTCGCAAACATCTCAACCGGTTGATCAACCACCTAATGTGATCTATGTGCTGGCGGATGACCTGGGCATTGGCGATGTCAATACTTTTAACCCTGAAGGAAAAATTCTCACGCCCCACCTGGACCGGATGGCTGCCCAGGGCATGAAATTTACCGACGCCCATACCACTTCCGGGGTATGTACTCCTACCCGCTATGGGATCCTTACCGGTCGCTACAATTGGAGAAGCCCTCTGAAACAGGGGGTACTCACCGGCAAGGACCCCGCACTTATACCCAACAGTCGCACTACCGTGGCCTCTCTGTTACAAAACCAGGGCTACCACACGGCCTTTATCGGAAAATGGCACCTGGGCTGGAACTGGACCCTGAAGCCTGGGGTTGACAACAGCGGTACCGGCTGGAATGAGGGCGATTTTGAAGCCATTGATTTCTCCGGCCCGGTAACCAACAATCCCAACGACCTTGGTTTTGATTACGCCTATGGTCATCCTTCTTCCCTGGACATCGCCCCCTATGTCTACGTAGAAAATGGCCGGGTTACTGCGGTTCCCGATACCGTCACTGTCAACGACGGCAAATACTCCTGGTGGCGCAAAGGCCCTACCGGCAGCGATTTTGACCACTACGATGTAACTCCTAATTTCTTTCGCCGGTCCAGTCAGTACATTAAGGAAAGAGCCCAATCCGGAAAGCCGTTTTTCCTGTACCTGGCGCTGCCCTCACCCCATACCCCCATCCTGCCGGAACCTGCCTGGCAGGATAAAAGCGGTCTTAACCCCTATGCGGATTTCGTGATGATGGTAGACGATTATATGGGTCAGCTCTTAAATACCCTGCAGGAAGCTGGTATTGAAGACAATACACTGGTGATTTTTACCAGTGACAACGGCTGTGCACCAGCCGCCAAAATCGAGGAGTTGGTGGCCAAGAGCCACTACCCCAGCTATATCTACCGGGGCCATAAAGCGGACATCTATGAAGGAGGGCACCGGGTGCCTTTTATCGCCAGATGGCCCCATAAAATCGCTGCCGGCAGCGTGAATGATCAGCTGGTCTGTACTACCGACCTGATGGCCACCCTGGCCGACCTTAGCGGTTATCAGTTACAATCAAATGAAGGGGAAGACAGTTACTCGATGCTGCCATTGTTCAATGCAGATGCCGATAATGGGTCGCACCGGGAATCGGTGATCCATCATTCCATGAACGGCAGCTTTGCTATCCGCAAGGGTGACTGGAAGTTAATCATGGCGCCGGGTTCCGGTGGCTGGAGCTACCCCCGCCCGGAGGACCCGGTCAGTGAAACCCTGCCCCAGATCCAACTGTATAATCTGGCCCAGGACCCGGGTGAGGAAAACAACCTGCAGGACCAGCACACCGAGGTGGTTGCCGAACTGAAGTCACTTCTGACCAAATACATCCTGGAGGGACGCAGCACCCCGGGGCCCAAACAACAAAATGATCCTATTGACTTTGAGTGGAAGCAAATAAGCTTTATTGAGTAGCAAGAGCATACAGGGAATAGCATACAGGTGTACAGCAACAGCATACAGGGAATAGCATACAGGTGTACAGCAACAGCATACAGGGAATAGCATACAGGTGTATGCTATAAACTCTTCCTCCTGCTATTACTGTATGCTATAAACTCTTGCTCCTGCTATTACTGTATGCTATAAACTCTTGCTCCTGCTGTTATTGAACCCTTTGTTCAATAACATAAACATCCGAAGCGGCAAAGAATCCCAGGGCGCTATTGCTGATATTAGTGGGCAGATTGGCGGAAATATAGCTAAATGGTCCCAGGCCCTGCCATTCGGTCTCTGACATCAGGGCCCGGACAAAGGCATAGTGTTCTTCTGTCATTGAATAATACTTCTCCACAATGGTAGTACCATAGGTAATACCTGATACATTAGTCTCCCCGTAGGCAAATATGGCCGGAGGTTCCAGGCCTGGATGCAGGTAATAGCTGGAGTCGGAGGTAACCAGTCGGCCACTCTCCAGCCGGTCCTGGATCCATTGCGGCATCTCCCAGTCAGGTGGATAGTAGTCCGCCACGTCCTCCGGTATCCTGCTGGTGATATGGTAGCCATTGGGTACTTCCGTGCCAAAATTATCCCGGAATATAAACTGGAAGTACTCCGCTCCCTCCGGTTGCTGGAATTGCCCATCCCACGGCATTACTTCAATGGGGTCCATGGGTTGGGCAGGGGCCATCTGTGCAGAAGCCTCATAGGTGGTGCCATCCACCCTTATGGTCAGTAGGTAGGTAGCGCCTACTTTGCCCCGGAGGGTGTCGGTATGATAGATCCCGGGGGAAGTTTCCGTTAATTCAATAAGATTAGTCCCTTCCCGGATCTCCACAATCGCGCCTGAAACCATTTCCGGCAGCGTATCCACAATTACCGGCTGGGTTCGGCTTAACTGTACCTGGTGGGCGGTATTCTCACTGGTGATCAATCCTTCCACCACCAGCCTTCCGGACGACTGCTCCTGCCCTTCCCAGTCGATCACCTCTATACAGGAAGTGGCCATCACCAGCATTGAACCAATTATTATTCTATTCATTTTATGTCTAAAATTTAAAGTTGTAGGTAATACCCGGCACAATTCCGAACATGGATAGTTTGTGAAAGGCCGATTTTCCATTATCCTTCACCAGGTCTATATCTTCCAGTTCATTGGTAACGAATACCGTGGCTGCGTTATAGCGGTTGTAGGCATTGTACAGGGAAAAAGTCCAGTAGCTCTGGTTCTTTCGCCCTGGTTTCTCTTTGGGGTAGAGATTGACCGACAGGTCCAGCCGGTGATAATCGGGCATGCGGTCCCCCGATCTGCGGCCATAGACCGGTACGATATATCCCTGGTATCTGAATGTTTCTTCCGGCAGGGTGGTAGGCCTGCCGGAAGCATACACAAAGTTTCCGGACAGGGTCCATCTGGGACTAAGCTTATAACTGGCCGCCAATGTCACTGCATGGGGCTGATCGTGAGCGGCTGGAAAATACTGGCCCCCGTTAATGTCTTTAATACTGAGCTCGGCCTTGGAGAGACTGTAACTCAGCCATCCTGTCAGCCTTCCCTGTTGGCGCCGTACCATAAATTCCGCCCCGTAGGCACGACCCTTGCCCGACCTGAGCTCGCCTTCCAGGTAGCGGTTCATGATCAGCTGGGCGTGGTCCTGGTAATCCAGCTGGTTTTGTAGGTGCTTATAGTACCCTTCTACCGAGAACTCATAACGATGGTCACGGGAGTTCCTGAAATACCCCAGGGAAAAGGCATCGGCAATTTGCGGCCTGGTCTGCTCACTGCTGGGCATCCAGATATCGAAGGCATTCAACCCCAGCGCCAGGTTTGACAGCAATTGCATGTACTGACGGTTCCGGTTGTAACTTATTTTGACGGAACTGTGTGAACCTGTCAGGTAACGGGCGCTGATCCTAGGCTCCAGGCCGTGATAGTTTTTGTATATCTCACCCTTGCCATAATGTTCCAGGCCCACCGGCTGATAGTTTTCATCATACTGAATAACCTCCGCTTCCCCGATCAATTGGAACAGTGAAAAGCGCAATCCATAATCAAGGGTGAGCCTTGCTCCTACCTGTTGTTCATTGCTGATATATACCCCGTGTTCAAGGGCATTGCTCCTGGGAACCCCTCCATCCGGGTCTGCTTCGGACTCTCCGGGCTTAAATTTGTGATAGGTGGAACTTATTCCGAATGATACAAAGTTCCTGGGATTGGGATAGTAACTGAAATCGCTTTTAAAGGTGTAATCCTTGACTTCCGAACGCCAGTCGTTATTGGGTTCCTCCCGGGAAAGGTCGATCATGTAATCGTACTTGCTAAAAATGAGGGTGGTATTGGCAAATAATTTTTCATTGAAGAGATGGTTCCAGCGCATGGTACCGGTGGCGTTGCCCCAGTCGATCACATACTGCAGCGCTCTTATTTTGTTCAGGTCCCGCCCAAAATAGCCCGACAGGTAGAGCCGGTCCTTCTCCCCCAGTTTATAGTTCACCTTGGCGTTCAGGTCGTAAAAATACAGGCTGGAAGTGCGGGTAAACTCGTCACTTGAAAACTTAAAGAACAGGTCGGCATAAGTGCGCCGGGCCGACACCATAAAGGAACTGACCTCCTTTTTTATAGGGCCTTCCACGGTAAGCCTGCTGGAGGTCAACCCGATCCCCCCCGAAACGGTAAATTTTTGGCTGTTCCCTTCTTTCATACGGATATTGAGCAGGGAGGACAGACGTCCGCCATAGGCAGCCGGAATATTGCCCCGGTAAAACTGAATATTGTTGATGGCATCCGGATTAAAAACCGAGAAGAATCCCATAAGGTGTGATGCATTATATACCGGCGCCTCATCCAGCAGGATCAGGTTCTGATCCGCAGCACCCCCTCTCACAAAAAAATTGGTGGAGCCTTCGCCCTGTACCTTTACTCCGGGCAATAGTTGCAGGGCTTTTACCAGGTCTACCTCCCCCATAAGTGCCGGGATCTGTTTGATCTCCTGAATGCCAATCTCGGATCTGCCCAAAAAAACTGATCTTACATTCTGTTCAATCTCATCAACGTTCTGGTCCGCTTCAATCACCAGTTCCTGCAGCAGCGAAGCTTTTTCAATCAGCGAAACATCAAGACTGGTATCTGCCTCCAGGTAAACTATGTGTTTTTCAGGCTCGAAGCCCACATATGAATAAGTGAGTTCGTAGTCACCCGCCGGAAGTGTGATGGAGTAAAAACCATAGCTGTTGGTAACCACTCCATTGGTAGTAGTGGCCAGGCTGTCGGTGAGATCAGTGATCATCACCGTGGCAGAGATCAAAACCTCTCCGGACCCCGCCTCCCTGACATAACCATTAATGGTGGCCTTTGATTGCCCGGAACCCTGCCGTCTTAGCGGTGCGATTATTACTTTGTTGTCCCTTTCATAAAACGCGAATCTGTCACCGGGAAAGATTTCCTGCAGGTAGTTGGCAATGGTACTGCTGGTATTAGAAAGTGTTACCTGCTCTGATTCCCGGATGATTCCAGGGCTGTAGGAAAATACGAAATTGCCCCGTTTGGCCAACTCCTCCAGCAGCATACCTATTTGCCAGGTATCCTGGTCTAACTCCACTGTGCTATTTAATATCTTCTCCTGTGCAGAGACAGTAAGCGAAACTGCCAGCATTGCCGCACAGATGTAAATTCTATATATCATTTTTGTACTTAATTATTTATAAGATAAGCTGACTACCGACAGCCCGGAACAGATAACAGATAACCATCTGCACTTTTCTGATAGGTCGCTCCCAACATTAAAGTCAGCTCTTCCAGTACTTCCTCCAGCGAACGGTTTTCGAATTCCGTACTGACA
>JAUIKU010000116.1 GCA_030430675.1 Bacteroidia bacterium
CCGGAGATGCCATCGGGTTTAAACTGGTTTCCCTGGAGGAGGCCCATGCGGCGATAGGCAAATAAATGTAATTTTCAACCCCTGACTTAAGGCGTTACTCTTCGAATTTTTTAGTTTTGTAAGGCCCTGAACAAGCCATTTAAAGCTCAACAAATATGCTGACAAAAGCCAATCTCGTACATGAACCCGGTCCTTATACCAGTTTTTCTTTTGAAGAAATTGAAGTACCCAGCCCTGGCCCTGGAGAAGTACTGCTAAAGCACAATATTATCGGAGTAAATTATATTGACACCTATTTTCGCAGCGGGTTATACCCTTACCCTGAAGCCCCGCCCATCATTCCGGGGGCAGAAGCAAGTGCAGAGGTGATCGATGTGGCTTCGGATGTATCGGACCTCCAGGTGGGTGACCGCGTGGCCTATACCGGGGGCTATGGCGCTTATAGCCAGCATCGCCTGATGAAAGCGGAACGCCTGGTAAAACTACCCGATAATATATCCGATGAACTGGCAGCTGCCGCTATGCTAAAAGGTTTGACTGCCCATTACCTGCTACACGGTTCATTTCAGGTAAAGCCCGAACATACCATATTATTCCATGCCGCGGCCGGGGGCGTGGGTTTGATCGCGGGTCAATGGGCCAATTATATTGGCGCCAGGGTTATTGGCACGGTAGGTAGCCAGGAGAAAGCCCGGTTGGCTTTGGATAACGGATACCATCATGTAATCAACTATCGGGAAGAAAATTTCGTAGAACGGGTAATGGATATTACTGATGGTAAAGGAGTAGAAGTGGTATATGACTCGGTGGGACAGGATACTTATCCACACTCACTAAAGTGTATCAAGCGGTTGGGAATGTGGGTACCGTTCGGCCAATCCTCAGGCCCCATCAAAAACTTTCAGTTGAAAGATCTAGCGGCTCATGGATCACTGTTCACTACCCGGCCCAGCCTGTTCGACTACGTGGCTACCAAGGAAGCCCTGCGGGCAGCCAGCAATAACCTGTTTGAAATGCTGGAGGGGAGTCATCTGAAGATATCTATTAATCAAAGGTTTAAGCTGGAAGAGGCCAGCCTGGTACATGAGCTTCTGGAAGGCAGGCAAACAAAAGGGTCTACCATAATGGTGCCTTAGCCACCCATAGAATGAATTAAGAACTTTCTGGTAAAAACGCGTAAAATGGAAAACAAAGACTTTGAAACTTACCAAAGAGGTTTTGATATTATCAAAGCATCGCCATCTGCCAGTGGCACAGTGCAATTGATCGTGATCAGGCCGGATGTAAACGAAAGAATGGAACTGGATGAGGGCCAGCTGGACCAGGACCAGGGATTGATCGGTGATAACTGGGCCACCAGGGGTAGCTCTAAAACCGAAGATGGCAGTGCCCACCCCGAGATGCAGATAAATATCATGAATTCCAGGGTGATACGGCTTGTTACCGGGGATAAAAATGATTGGAAACTGGCTGGTGACCAGCTATTTATAGATTTTAACCTTAGTAAGGATAACGTACCTCCCGGAACCAGACTTTCCGTAGGCGAGGCCATACTGGAGGTTACGACCGTACCCCACACAGGCTGTAAAAAATTTGCCCAGCGCTTCGGTAAAGATGCTCTGAAATTTCTCAGCACCAAAGAAGGCCTGCATTGGCAACTCCGGGGTATAAACGCCCGGGTAGTAAAGAGCGGTACTGTTAAATTAGGGGATATGGTGACTAAGCTGAACTCCGAATAAACCAATTCTGACCACTATTGAAAAGTTAGCCGGACTATTTCCTTCCAGGTGCATTGATAATTTTGCCTGGTCTCATCCGAATCTCCGGTTGAAAACCCCATTGATCAGAGGTGTTGGAATTATTTCAATATTCATATTTTGTACCTGTTGCTTTGAAAACAACCGGGAAACACCAGCGGAAGCCCCAATCCCCTCTGATCTCCCGGGAAACCTGCTGGCTGAAAAATATTGTACGGGCTGCCACTCATTTACAACCCCGGACCTCCTGCCAAAATCAGTCTGGAAAGACCAGGTACTACCTGCTATGGCCATCAGATTGGGAATGGGTTATCTGCAAACGGATAGTTTGCTAGGCTTACCCTTCGATGATCCCCGGCTCAGTGCTGCACACATTCCTCCGACACCAATGCTGGCCGAACCGGATTGGTCAAAAATTGTGAATTACTACCTGGACAACGCTCCTGACACCATGCAATCACCATCGCGAAAAGAAAACATAAAAATGGGCCTGAGGCATTTCAGGTACCAGCGAAGTAAATATTCTCACACACCGGCTATCAGCGCAATGGTAAAGATACTACCGGATAACCGGGGCGTGGTTTTTAGCGATAGTAAGCGAAATATCAACAGGCTGACATTTCTAACCACAGATCTTACCAAATCTTCGGAGTTCTCTTTTGAAGGTGTACCAATCCACTACCGGGAAGTGTCGGACCAGGTTTATTTGGCGACTATAGGCCATTCTATTTTTCCCCATCATTCATCCGATGGAGCACTATATCAAGTCGTCCAGGATCATCCTAATCAATTCAAGGAAGTTACTCCGGTCATCACCGGGTTGCACAGACCGGTAGATTTTGCCTACGGAGATCTGAACAATGACCAACTGGAGGATATTGTAGTAGCTGAATTTGGTAACCTTACGGGGCAGTTGGTTTGGTTTGAGAAAACCGATTCTGCCACCTATTCGGAAAACGTGCTTCGCAATACTTCGGGAGCTATAAGGATAATTTTAAAAGACATTAATATTGATGGTCAATTGGATATCCTGGCTTTGATGGCACAGGGAGATGAGGGAATATTCCAGTACCTGAATAAAGGAGGTGGCCGGTTTGAAGAAAGAAAACTCCTGTCATTCTCTCCTTTGCACGGCTCTCAATACATGGAACTAGTGGATTTTAATGACGACGGTCACCAGGACATCCTTTATGTCTGCGGAGATAATGGAGATAAAAGTCCTATCCTTAAATCTTATCACGGTGTTTATATCTATCTGAATGATGGGAACTTCAATTTTACACAGGCTTATTTTTATCAACTCAATGGAGCCTATAAAGCCATTCCCGGAGATTATGACCTGGACGGAGATGTGGACATTGCATCGATCGCATTCTATCCCGACTATGAGCGCTATCCCGAAGAGTCATTCGTGTATCTGGAAAACAGGGGCAATCTTGAATTTATTGATTATTCGTTCCAGGAATCCATTAATGGGCGCTGGATAGTAATGGATGCCGGAGATATGGATGGGGATGGAGATATTGACCTGGCCTTGGGATCCAATGTTTATTTCCGCCCAAAAGGTGGTCCCACCGGGTTAGCTCAAAAATGGTCTGATATCGGCCCTTCGGTAGTGGTACTGGAAAACACTATTCGCTAAGGCCGGGCTTGGTTCCCTGTTTTACCAGGGCCTGATAAGTAGCCGTCCTTATCCGGGAAAACATCTCTCTGGCTGGGTATGAGGTGCGACACATCACCAATCCGTAAAGTTGATTCTCCAGATCTATCCAGAACAGGGTTCCGTGATATCCGCCCCAGCCAAAAATCCCCTGGGGAGATAAGCCTCCGCTTTTCAATGGGTTAGTCATGTTGAAGAGGGAAAAGCCTGTGGAGCAGCCAACAAATGTACCTTGTTCCAATTCCGGATTAATCGCTTGTTTCATCCATTGCAACGAGAGGGGGCTGATTAGTCGGTGTCCTTGATAAACCCCTCCGTTAACCAGCATCTCACAAAAATGGCTGTAGTCTTTGGTAGTTGAAACCAGCCCCGCTCCACCAAATGGTACCTTAGAGGTTTGTTTATAACTCAATTCGTCGAACTGACTGTGAAAATAGTGTGACCGGCCATCCTGTAAACGATGCAAAGGTTGCAATAGTTTTCGCTCATCGGGAGTAAGATAGAACTTGGTGTCCTTCATCTCCAGCGGATTGAATATGTTCTCTTCTAAAAACTGAGACAGGGTCATTTGCGATACCACTTCAATCAGTCTACCAAGTATGGAAGTATTTACGCCATACAGATAGCGTGACCCCGGCTCAAACTGAAGGGGTATGCCAGCGATCTCCCTGGTGAAATGCTCAAGGTCAGCGTAGACACTATCCGTAATAAGCAGGTACTTACCACCCACTTGCCGGGGGTAATATCCCCATCCCGATTGGTGGGCCAGGAGATCCAGTACAGTTACCGATTTTTTACAGGGATATATGTTGCCTTCCTCATCTAGGCATTGCAACCCCTTCATTTCCGGCAGGTAATCCTCAATAGGATCACTCAATAAAAACTTGCCTCGTTCGAAAAGCATCATGGCGGCAACCGTAGTGATTGGCTTGGTCATCGACCACAATGGAAATATGGTACTGTCGGATATTGCGGCATCCATCTGGTGCCCGGAATTTACGATGTGGTTATAGGCTATCTCTCCTGCTTTATAGATCAGCACCTGGTTACTTCCCACTTTACCCTCGTCAATCATATGCTGTTGCACCTGGTGTATTCTTTCCAATCTATCGGGATTCAGGAAGGACACCGGATCTTTCTTTGCTGGATCAATTTTACAGGCCCAGCAAATTATGACAAGCACCACACTGACCCAATGACTGATTTTAACGGCAAACATATTTGCTACTGAGATGTTTCCGGTAGTTTAAATGCGAAATAGTAATCTCCCGATCTGGTACCCTGCATACCGCCGCCACCCGCAGCAATTACCACGTATTGCTCCTTATTAACCACATAGGTAGCAGGAGTAGCATATCCTCCTGCAGGTAATTGATATTCCCACAAGATCTGACCATTACTTTTATCCACAGCTCTGAACTTCTCATCTCTGGAGGCGCCAATGAAAATTACTCCTCCGGCGGTAACTATACCTCCTCCGAATAATTGTGTGCCGGTAGCGGGTATCCCGAGTTGTGAGAGCTCCTCATACTCCCCCAGTGGGACTTTCCAAAGGATATCACCTTGGTTTAGATCAACAGCTCCCAAAATACCCCATGGCGGTTCAATTCCGGGATATCCCAGGTGGTCCCGTAGTTGCTGGTATGCTTCTAACTTGTATTTTTGAGGAAAAAAGGCCGTTTGACCAGGTTCACTGGCTTCATGTTGCTGGCTCAGAAACTCCCGGGCTTCTCTTTCATTCATACCATACAGGAATGACAGCACCGATCGGCGGTCGCTTTCAGGTATGGTTCCGAATGAAGGCATCATTCCCCTGCCCGTGCTGATTAGTTTCAAGGCATCATCGATAGAAAGTTTTTTCTCTATTGAGGATAAAGCAGGAAATTGCACACTCCCTTCAAGATCAGGGCCATGACATGAGGCACAATTGATATCGTAAACTCTTCTGCCGAAATCTGCGATACTTTCATTTTCTCCTATAAGCAAATCCGGTTTCCCTTCGATAAGCTTAACCATGTTCGGAATATCATTTAACCCAATGTACAGATATCCTGTTTCCGGGTCCACGGCCCCTCCGCTCCATTCCGCACCGCCTCGAAAACCAGGTAATTGCACAATACCCGATAAGGATGGCGGTGTATAGATGGGACCAAACTCATACCCCGTTAACTGCTCTTTGACACTTTCCCTGGATTCAGGTGTGATGCTGGTAATCATATCGGGAGTGAAATGCTGTCGTACCAGGGGTGGCGGCCTGGTTGGGAAAGGCTGAGTTGGCCAGGCGGCTTCTCCCTCAACCGAGGAAGCTGGTACCGGCCTCTCCTCTATTTCGAAGACAGGTTTCCCGGTATCTCGGTCAAGTATAAAAACCAAACCCTGTTTGGTCAGTTGCACCACCACGTCAAGTGGTTGTCCGTCAACCAGAATGGAAGTCAGGTTGGGAGCCGTAGGCAGATCATAATCCCAAAGGTCATGACGGGAAACCTGATAATGCCATCGGTAAGATCCTGTTTCAGCGTCCAGCGCCAGTATACAATTTGAAAACAAACCGGGTCCGTGACGGTCAGCGCCATAGAAGTCGTGAGTAGCCGAACCCAGCGGGATAAAAACAATTCCTCGCTGATAATCAATTGACATACCACCCCATGCATTAACCCCTCCCCCATACTGATAGTAGTTTTCCGGCCAGGTATCATGTCCAAATTCTCCGGGGTGAGGTATGGTATGAAATTTCCACTTTAGTTCACCGGTTTTTACATGGTAGGCTCTGATATGTCCCGGTAAAGATCCGTATGCTTCATGTACACTTGACCCGATAATTAGAAGATCATTATAAATCACTCCCGGGGAGGTATTGGTTATGTACGCTGCCTTTCGGGATGCTAACAGATCCAGGTCCCTTTTCAGGTCCACCGCACCCTCAGTACCAAATGCCGTATCAGGCTTGCCTGTATTTGCATCCAATGCCAGTAACTCAGGGCCCACACAGTAAAACAATCTTTTTTCCCCATCCCCTTCCCAGTAAACCAATCCCCGGTGGGTACCGCCATAGAAGTCACCGGAAGTCCGCTGGCTGGGATCAAACGACCACAGTTGCTCCCCGGTGGCCGCATTTAAGGCAAAAGCTTTGGCGCCGGCAGAAATTCCATAGAGCACTCCGTCAATAATCAAGGGGTTGCATTGTATAGAGCTGCCACTACTGGTATCCCCGGTCTGGTATATCCAGGCAACTTCCAGGTTTTTCACATTATCGCGGTTTATGAAATCCAGGTTGGAATAGGCATTACTGCCGGGATCACCCCGGTAATATCGCCAGCCCTGAGCGTCAGGTTCAGGCTCCCGCTTGCTGCAGGAACCTAGTAATGCTACAAATAGCATTAGCAAACAACTTCTCCTAAAATGTTTTGACCAACTCATTGACTACAATTGTAAATGTCACGAAGATTTGGAGACTTTTCAATAGGACTGCCAGGTGTCAACGTTCGGCTTTTGAATGCCACATAGTCAGCGGGGTACTTTTTAGCCCTGAATACATTGGTACTGGTGCTATCCGGATGCGCTCCCTGCCGTAAAATTTCCGAAGCACCTACCGGGTTTATATATTCCCATACGATTTTTTCATTCTCATCAATCTCGAAAAAATGACCCTGTTCTCCCGCGCAAATGAACAGATGTCCATTGGGCAAAACCTGGGCGTTGGACAGAAACTCCGAATAAAAATCCGTGGGATTGGGTGCCTGGTAAATATAATGAGGTGTTTCAGGTCCAAAAGTGGCCTGGTTGATTTGAAAAGCCCCGGATTCACCGGAGGGATTTAAGATGTAAACCTGGGAGAACTCAGGCTTTCTATGGACCCCGTTATTAAATATTATTATATTTCCGCTGTGTTTACCGTCTCCCGGAACCCAATGGGCGGCGTGAGGGCCGTATAGCATTTGGTCCTGGGCAGACCCCTGACCGTATACCATAGGGTTTCCCCATCGATACAAAAAATCCCCACCAAACCCGTGGTTCCCCCCGGTACTGCCTGCGGCTTCTTCGGTGGAAGTAGAATGATCGATGATGTATATTTCATTTAAGTGACGTGAACAAAGCACTATCTGGTCTCTTGTCTCATCGTACTGCATGGAGTTAATGTGCAACCAGTTGGCACCGGCAGAAGAGCTTCCCAGATAATTAATATCAAGGCGCCTCGGGTGATCTGCAACTTTTCCAAAATTTTTCCCATTTGGGTCTACCTCCTGAACCAGGTGATCTTTTACATTCCATTCCCACACCACCTCGGCCTGATTGCTTCCTTTTGGTTTTAGTTCCAGCACTTGTTCGTTATATAGTTGGCGGTGAGGGGGAGTCACAATCTTTCGTCCCAGTTCCCTGGCTTCATCTTCTTCCAAAACGGTAACTGCCAGTACCAGAATATTGCCATTTGGCATGGGATAGACTTCGTGGTGCTGACTGTATGTCGAAGAAGAATAGAGATACTCCCAAAGTAAATTTCCCTCCCAGTCAAACAACTCAACCCTTCCGCCAATGCCCGGAATTATTACATCTTCCTGGTTTGGCACTTCTGCCGCTCTTAAAAGGTTTCCGTTTTCCAGTAAATACACCGACTTTCCTGAAGAATAGTTACTGCTCCATTGATGAACAACTTCTCCGCAATTGTTAATAAGATAGGTCTTGTTGTGAACCGTAAACAGCACATAGCCATCGGTAGCATCGCTGGTATTGTAAATGGTACCAACAGTATTCGAACTGGTCCTTACCTGCTCCTGGCAGGCCACCGACAAACTGTACACCAGAAATATGGTTAGTGTATAGTTAGCAACTTTAAGCCTATGCTTCATTTTTCCATAAACTAGGATCATCCTCCTAATTATCTATATAGATTTCAATAGTTTCTGGTGGCATCCGTCATTATATCCTCTACCGCGTTAAGGTCTCCTTTGGCTGGGCCATACCAGGTTCCTCCACCAAAAGTAATGATGTAAACACTATCCGGAGTAGACGGGTCTGGTTGTACCCGCTTGCCCCATTTAAAATTGTAGCCCCTGATTCGCTGCCAGTATTCACCCCGGTGCTCCGACCGATAAGCGGATGAGTTAAAACCACAGGCGTATAATACGCCATTTCTCGGATCCTGCGTTAAATCGTGAATATGTTGATCATGACTCATCAATGTTTTCCAGGTTTGACCTTCATCTTCTGTAACGAAAATACCCCCGCCCCGGTCAGGTGAATACACCCCCTGCCCATACCGGCCCCAGGCCGATAAATAGATACGGGATGAGTCCGAAACGTCCACCTGCAAGCTGGTGGGTCCGTTAACATGCGCAGGAAGGTTCATTTTTTGCCAACTTTCAGCACCGTCTACCGATCGGTACAGACTACCATCCAGCGTACTTCCTATACTGCCGTCATCACTTCTGCGTGCAACCACCAGATATAATGAATTACCGGCACCGAAGTACATGCGCCAGGCGAAGGGTTGTTCCTGCTCAATCCCCTTATTCTTCTGATGCCAGGATTTTCCCCCGTCCACTGATTTATACACTCCTTTTCCAAAGGCACAGACATACAGTGTCCTGGCCTCGGGGTTGCTGTAAGGATCCAGTAAGATATGGGTAACCGCTGCTTCTCCTATATCGCTACTACTTGTATGCCAGTTCTTCCCCCCATCCTGGCTGACCACCACACCACCTCTGTAGTCTTCAGGATCCAGATACCTCCACATTTTAGGCCTGGGCAGGTCGTGATTGGCGCTCATTACCGCCCAAAGTTTATTTTTAACCTTGGGGTCGAAAACTATCCAGTAAGTACTGTTGACCCAGTGCCTGGGCACACCATTGTTGTAAGTAGCACTGGACCAGCTGATCCCGCCGTCAAAACTCTCCATCAAACCAACATCTGTCTCCGCCATAAATACATGATGCTCGTCAAAGGGGTCAAATGACAACATATATCCGGTGGTAACCTGTAAACCGGTTGACTGCCAGGCAGGTCCTGATTTTTCTTTAGTATACACCTGTTGCCAGGTGGATCCTCCATCCGTACTTTTGAGCGTCCTGCCAAAATCTGTGGCGAAACAGACGTCCGGGTTGTCCCTGGCCACCGCCATATGGAAAGGGTTTTCCCCCCATCCCGGGCCGAACCTTTTATCCAGCCATCCCGATGCTCTATTGGAGGCAATGGTGGCAAAACTGCTATCATCATGGTTTACATACCGGTCGTCCCAAACCAGTTGCCATGAGTCCCCGTAGTCTGAGCTTTTAGCAACCCCAAAACTGACCGTATCTTCACTGAGCTGTAATTGGGCATATGATATATAAATATGCTGAGGGTGATGGTAGCTTACAGCTATACTTCTGAACTCCGGATCTTTGGCGGTTTCCATTTTGAGTCCGGTCAATGACAAGTCCTGCCTGGTCCAGGTATCTCCGCCATCCCTGGTGAGATAAATCCGGGAACTGTCCTGCTTGCTAGTGTTGTTGAAATACGATTTACCAGTGATCACATATATAAGGTGCTGCTGGTTTTCCGGGTCAAAACCATCAGCGAACTGGGTAATGGAATTAGGTGGTTCCGGAAGCGCTATGTTACGCCAACGTCCGTTTTCTCTAACTCCCAAACCGTCTTTTCCGGATATATATAACGTCCTGTTTTCAACCGGAGAAGACGGTTCAATGAAAAGATTGTCCAGGTCGAACCTCAATTTGTCCAGGACCTGCCAGTCCTTCCCGCCATTGCTGGAGGTGATTATCTCCATGTAAAACCTGGACCTTTTGGATTTTGGCCAGGAATCATATTTTATTCGTTTAATCAACAAGTACAGGTTTTGTGGTTGATCAGGATCCACCACCAATTTCTTGATTTCTGTTATAATACTGTCCCTGGTTACCACCGTTTCCTGGGCATGATCTCCCTGGGCATGGATGGCCACAATATTTGCTGGTTCCGGATAAATCGTGTTCCATGATCTCCCTTTATCGGTGCTCTTGAAAAGCAGGTTGCTGGTTCCTGCATATACAGTCTCCGCACTGGAGGGGTCAAATTCGTAAAACCTGGTAACCCCTCTCAAATTGAACATCCTCCATTGATTTCCAGCGTCGTAGGTGACAAACGAACCCGTCATATCGCAACTCACAAACACATTTTCGTGATCCAGGGGATTGATGGCAGGGTTGAACATGGCTCCCCCTCCCCCGGGTCCTACATACCCCCACAGGTCGTTTCTACCGTTGGAATTAACATGACTATTGACAGTGGTCAGCGGATCGTGTGTATTATCCTGACAACCTGTCTGGGACATAGCTATGAGTATGGACATCAGGGCAAATACCCCACGGCTAAAGATTCTCACTCCGTCTTTCATTTGAAGGTTGTGGCGATTCACTGTCATTTATCTACTTCAGGTATACCATGCCAAATACTGGAACCAAAGGTGGTAAGGTAAACTTTCGATTCATCATGCTGGTCGGGAATTACCCGGTGCCCCCAATGGAAGTCATATCCCGACAGTTTCTGCCAGATTTGTCCACCGTCATCACTGCGGTAGGCCCCCCGGTCAAACGTATTACAATAAATCCGTCCTGCATGATCAGGGTCTACCGTCACATCATATACATAATGATCAGCATCAAAAATCTGCTTCCAGGTAACGCCGCCATCATTGGACATCTGTATCCCGCCATCCAGGTCATACCATTTGTTTCCCCCCGTCTCCGCGGCCACTCCGCCGCCGATCAAATCGCTCAGTTGAATATCTCCCCATGACCCCAGGTAAAGTCTATCAGGGTCATTTGGATCATAAGTGAGTCCGTTGGGGAAAAGTACTTTGTCACCCGGGTTCAGCTTTTTCCAAGTTTCCGCCCCATCGGTTGATTTGTATACCGCTCCCATAAATACTTCTCTACCGGTTTCTCCATTGCGGTGTTGCGGAGTGGGACTGGTAATCAGATAGAGGGTTCCATCGGGTAAAATGGTGAGCTCAAAAGCTGCCAGACTACCGGAAATGCCAGCATTTCGCAACTCCCAGGACATGCCCCCGTCTACTGACTTGAATACTCCCTTGCCATAGGCGGCCACATAGAGGGTCCTGGAGTCGGCGGGAGACTGCGGATCAAGTACAATAGATGCAGAAGGCGAATCAAAGCCCATTCCCTCAACTGAAGGTTGCCAGCTTTTTCCTCCATCCAGGGAAATTGCTACACCACCTTTTCCATATTGGGCCCACGCCGGATTCCTGGTCATTTTCCCCCGGGGAAAATCATGCAGCCCGGACCATACAGACCAGATCTTGTCCTTGATTTCAGGGTCAAACACCAACCAATAACAGGTGTTATGCCATTCCGGTGGTATACCATCGGTTGATCTGAACCAGCTTAAGCCCCCATTGTACGAATGGTGATATCCAATATCTGTATAGCTTATGGCAATATGATCAGGATCATGCGGGTCAAAATGAACGCCGTAGGCAGTGGTAACGTCCAGACCCCGGCTAATATAGCTGTTATCTGATTGTTGATTGCTGTAAATACCCTGCCAGCTTTCCCCCCCATTGGCAGTTTTCATGGTCCGGTACCAGTCGGTAACAATAGCTAAATCTCCATCGGTGGGCGCCACACCTACATCAATTATTCTAACGTACTCACCGCCAAAAGCCTGCTTGACCCAGGCGTCTGTAAGATTCCCGGCATCCTGTCCATCCTTAACCGCGTATCTGCCAGAGCCACCTCCACCTTTCCAAACCCACCGCCACGATCTTCCTCCATCGGTAGTTTTTAAGGTACCGTACCAATGCGCCACCTGGTCGTCTTTTGCGGCTTCTTTGTAACTGCTGGCCACCAGGTAAACGGTAGAAGCATTGTATTCCGAAGTTGATATCTTGGAATAGGTGGGCAAACCATTTTTCAGATTCAGTAATAGTTTGTTTTCAATTTGCAGCCATGTTTGGCCCCCGTCGTTTGAAAGCCAAACGGTGGTACCCGCTTCGCCTCCATGGGTACGCATAGAAGCATCGTTGCTCAATCCGTAAATGATGGATTTCCCAGACTGGTCGGTCCCGGCAGTAAATGAAAACGGAGACTTCATATTTTCCGGAAATGCCTGGGAAGTATATTGCCAGTCAGCTTTACCTATCTTAAAGAGACCCGCATCGGTAAATACCAGTATTTGGAATGACAGATCTTCGCGGTTGGTATAGATGTAGTCTATCTCCCCATCCACCTGAATGCTGCTCCAGGTCGTTCCTCCATCTTGAGTGTGATAGAATGTATCACCAACACTAAAGTAAATGGTATTTGAATCTCCGGGATCGACCTTGATATTCTTTATGGAGCTGGCACCCAGATCATCCTGAATAGTTTTATCCGAAGTAACAAATCGGTAATCTGCATGGTCCCCCCGATAACGCTCCTGTTGTATCTCCTCAGGATGTGGGAATACTGTTTCCCAGCTCTTTCCTCCGTCTACTGATCGGTTCAATGTTTTAGAACCGATATACATGGTGAGTGGACTGACCGGATCAAAGGCAAAAGCCGATGAGCCTCCCGGAAAATTGACTATGGAATAGGTTTCCCCGCCATCGTGGGTAAGGTACGCCCCCGTCATATCACATCTGACCAGAAATGTGTTGGGATCCAGATACGAAAATGTGGGAATAAATGTACTGCCACCACCACCGGGGCCCAGCCTGGTCCATTGACTGGTTAGCTCCGGGTCATTTGTCTCTGACTGGTGCTGAGGCTGCTGGCAAGCCCACAAAAAAAACAATATGGCGATATGATAAAGACATGCTATAACCGGTTTGAACCGTGTTTTTCTCATAATTTTTATATTTCAGTTACCAAAATGCGATAGGAATTACTCAATAGTTGACAGAAGTTTTTAGAAAATGACTCAGGGTTCAATTGTCCCTATTCGATGAAACTGTAATGTCTCCCAAAGGTAACCACCGGTCATCTGAAGTGCCTTTATTGGCAAGATTTATCTTTGGCTGATGATTTACGGGGTCCACCAGGGCCACCTCCAACTGGTAATCTCCTGCCGGCAAGTCTTTTGGGATGTATAGTCTTTGATCGAAGAGAATATCCCCTGGCATCCATGTTTTAATATCGGCGTTGGTGATTAATATCGTCCTTGATGCTTCACTATTCAACCGAAATGCCAGTTTGTAGTCCCTGTAGACCGGCGCTACCCCCTGATTTTCCCACCAGCTTTCAATAAAAATCTGTCCATTGACACTACTAGCAGAAGAGTAGCTGATCTTTCTCAGCGCGAAACGATAACCCATTTTTTTGAGCCAGTCATCCACTAATGGTTTCCACTCCTCAGGCACCGCGGAACTCTTGGCATTGAAACTGGATACGTGCCACTTTAGGGCCTGATCAAAGATATATTTAACCGTCTCCTTGGAATACTGCTGTTTCTCCTTCCAGTTGAGGAAGGTACCACAAATTTCCATAGCGATGGGGGCTTTCTTCCAGGCTTCAGACATTCCGCTTTTTACGATGTCCTGAGGGTAGACATCCAGCATATGGCTGAATCCCCATTGCGGAAAAAAACTCATATCTCCCAGGCAGTCAATACGCCACCCTAAATGACGCATATCTGTCCCGGCACCGTTATTGGTGCCATCAGGCCAACTGGCGGCAACTTTGGTCCCGCTCACCAAAACACCCGGATCCGGCGCATCACCGTTAAGCGGCTGAAATATCAGATGGGTATTTTTAAAATTATCCAGATAGCAATTTATCAGGGCAATCCTGGTTTTATCCGACAAAAGATGCGTGCCATCTCCTTCTCCCCAGTATCCGATAAAAGACACATCCACTGCTTCCAAATAAGGATGGCCGTCATATCGCTTCCCCATTGCCGCGATCAGTCCACCGAAATACTCGAGGTAATGGGGGTTTTCCGGATTGACATTCCATTTTTCCGATTTCAGGTTAGTTTCCTCTCCAACAAGCTGCCGGTACCAATCCGGCACGTCCTTGCTGGGATCACCTTCATAAGGTGAAATTCTAATCATCAGAGTTTGTCCTCTTTCCCCGGCAGTACTTAGTGCCCTATCCAGAAGATGCCAATTGTATTCACCAGGGGCTTCTTCGACAAATCTCCAGTTGACCCTAAAATATGCGATGGTGGTATTCGGATAGTCCTTGTTGACCAGATCTCCATCGAATGGCTGGTACTCAATAGGGTATCCTTCCGTCCAACCAATACCGTCATTTAGCTCATCACCGTTAAATCTCTGAAATGTGGTGAACCCGATACCCGGGTTGGTCAACACTTCCTGGGATACCTGGGGGTAGATCGTTGTCATGTTGGCCTCAGGGCCCTGCCCATAAACAGGAATCAGACATGCTATTAAAAGCAGGGCAAGGCTACCTGCTTCGCGGTACTTATGAAGGATTATGGGGAATGTCGAATTCAGCATTTTGTGGCTGGTTAATGATTTATTAATAATGTGGTTTTGTCATTGTTTATGCCGGCCAGTATGCCCATAGCAGTTTCTGTGCCCTGTTTTAAACCAATGGTACGCAACTTCTTGACATCGCCGGGGATGAACAAACCCGAATGGTAGCTCCTAACCGCGGAAAACGCTCCTTTCTTGTCACCAGAAAGCAGCAAACCATGTCCGGCATCATTGCGAGGAGTTTCTATTTCGGAATTATACAAATTGCCGGCGATAACTATGTCCCGGATTTGGTCATGATCAAAGTCCTGGTACAATATGCCAAATACTGCCGCTGCCTGTGCCAGCGGTGGAAATGGTTGAAAATTGAAACCGTGACCGGTATTTATAAATATTCCTGATTCGAAAGTCCTGGCCATCAACAACTGAGATCGCTCCAGTGTGTTCTCTCCATAGACGTCTTCCAGGGTTGCCAGTCCGAAGGAATTGTAGTCTTTGAACTTGTTTTTGAGGTTTGGGATCTGTTGAGTGGAGCACTCTTTTCCTCTTAGTGGATATAACTGATCATTTTCAACATAGCTGAGCACAATATCCAGCGACCCATTGTTGTCAAAATCATTGGAATACAATTGAAATGGAGCCTCCGGTTTTGCCTGATATTTGTAGTTGGTACCAAGATTTCCCGCCAGAAGGTCCACCAACCCATCCTGGTTAACATCGGCTGCCAGGAGGCTAAACCACCAACCCTGGCTTTGGTCCAATCCCGGATATTGCTCCTCCCTGACTAACACACCCTGGTGATTCTCAAAAAGAGTTACCGGCATCCATTCCCCGACCACTACCAAATCAATCCGTCCATCGTTGTTGTAGTCTGTCCACTGTGCATCTGTCACCATACCCGCCTGCATAAGTCCCTGTGACCAATTATCTGTAGCATCCACAAACTTTCCTCCCCGGTTCTCTAACAGGTAACTGTGACCCGCCCTGGGGTATTTTCCGGGCAACAACCTTCCTCCTATGAAAAGATCGGGGTCGCCGTCTGCGTCGAAATCAAAAGCACGAACCACGCCACCGCTTGACCTGAAATCCGGTAGTGCATCCGATGTTTTTGCAAACTTTCCTCTACCGTTATTGAGGTATAACCGGTCCCGGTAGTAGCTGTCATTTTCAGGCTTCTCGCTACCTCCGCTAACCACATACAGATCCAGGTCGCTGTCCATATCTGCATCAAAAAACAAAGCGTCGACATCCTCCTGCATCTGGTCCCGGGAAAATGCCATCTGT